>JBIJBN010000047.1:0-9950 GCA_044345175.1 Luteolibacter sp. | reverse complement strand
AAAAAAACAGTTTGGCGCGTCCCTCTTGCGAGGGGCGTGCAAACCAAATTGACCCCGGTGGAAGCCTCCCGTGAGGGCGGCTTGCCACCGTTTCCGCGCATCCGTTCATCCGGCGCGCGGCGCACAATTCAATCTTTCTTCCTCTTCCCGGCACAGGGCTGGCGCATTCATGGCGGCATTCCCGGCGCCCGCCGTGAAAAACGGCAGACCGCGGAAAATGTCGCGTAAAAATGGCACGTCCCGTGCTGGGCCACACTGTCAAAGATCCATCGTTCGAGGGGACTAAAAAGCCGACCGGGTGGGTTGCCATGACGGCAGCACCGCGATCGACCTCGCGTCTCTCGGCCGCCCACGCTTGGAGCGGCCCGCGAAGCTAGTGCCCCGCACCGGGCCCCGTCAACACCTTTTGAAGGTTTTTTTGGAAATTTTTCCCGGCACGCCGCACGCACGCCGCCTGCCGCTCCGTCAGGCCGGCGGAGTGGGGCACAAGGCATCGAATCCGCGGGGTGAACCATGCTGGAAATGGATCGCCATGCACCAGGTTTTTGCGGATATGCAGGCGTGCAATCGACCCAAGCGACGCTGATCCGCCTGACCCGGCTTACGGACAGCAGCCTGATCGCGCACTGGTTCAGCGGGGAATTGGGGTTGTTCAAGACGGTGGCGCGTGGCGCGCGGCGTCCGGGCAGTCCGTTCGCAGGGCGGCTGGATTTGTTTTTCGGGGGTGAAATCACGTTCCAGCGTGCGAAACGGGGCGAGCTGCACGCATTGCGCGAGGCATCCATCCGGCATTGGCGCGAAGGCTTGCGCAGGAACTACACCGCCACCTTGTTTGCGGCGTATTGCTGCCAGTTGCTCGAATCCGCCGTGGAGCCGGAGCATCCGGAACCGGGATTGCACGACCTGTTGGGCCGGGCGCTGGACCATGCGGACCGGGTGGAGCCCGGACTGCGGGCGCTGCGCCACTATGAGCGCGAAGTGGCACGCCTGCTGGGAATCGCCCATGAGCGGCGTGAGGCGCATCTCTCGCTGCGGGACGCCTTGGGCGGCCTGCCGGTCTCGCGCGGCGAATTGCTCGAGAGACTGCATGGCGGTGGTGATTTGGACTCGTCAGCAGCCGGAAACGCCCGATAGTGGATACAGATCCTGACAGCAATCCGACCATGGACTCCCCCACCGCCACCCTCATCAGCATTTTACAGGACCGGGTTGAAACACTGCGAGCCGCGGGCGATCTCGACGAGGCGCTGCATGCGGCCACCGCCGCGGTGGATAAAACCCAACATGCGCTCGGACCGGATCTCGACAGCATCGACGCCTTTGCCAAGGCACTGGAACTGCGCGGCGACATCCACCGGCAGCTTGGCAACCTCGAACTCGCGCGCGACGACTACCGCCAGGCGATCGATCAACTGGAAGGCCGGCCCGACCGGCTGGGACAGATCGGCCGGCTGCATGCGGGACTGGGCGCGGCCTATGACGCGATGGGGCGGGAGAACAAGGCGGGCGAGCAATGGCGGCTGGCGATCGATTTTTTCAAGCTGCACGAGCCGCCTTTGCTGCTTGATGTGGCCGCGATGGCCAACAACCTGGGCTTCCTGCACAAGTCCGCGGGCGAGCTGGAAATGGCGGAAACCCAGTTCCTGCGCGCGCTGGAAATCCTCCACTCTCAGCTAGGGCAAAACGACGAGCAAACCGCCACCGTCTCGAGCAACCTGGGCGCGCTTTACCAAGCCGCCGGCTTTGCCGAACAATCGCGCCAGATGCACGAGATCGCGCTGGAAACCCGCCGCAATCTGCTGGGCGAGGAGCATCCGGACACCGCGCAATCGCACAACAACCTGGCACTCGCGCTCCTGAGCACCGGTGATCGCGCATGGGCACGCCGGCACTTCGAGCGGGCGCTGGCCGGATACGAGGCGCTGGGCCCGGAACACCATGCGGACCTGCAGGCGGTCGCGGCCAATTACTGCGATTTCCTCCGCGATGAGGGCGAAGGCCGCCTGGCCGAGGTGATTGCCGCACGGGTGGGGGATGCCGTCGCGGGAGGAGCGCCGCGGAGCGGCCTCTGACAAACCATCCGGCGGCGGCACGGGGCGTCACTCCACCTGCGCCACGGCCATCGCGGCGATGCCCTCGCGGCGGCCGATGAAGCCCATGCTTTCATTGGTGGTCGCCTTGATGCCGACCCGCCCGGGATCCAGTCCGAGGGCCGCGCCGATGCTGGCGCGCATGGCCTCGCGGTACGGCAGGATGCGCGGCTCCTCGGCAATCACGGTGGCATCGATGTTGACGATGGAGAGCTTCCGCTCAAGGGCGAGGGCACGGCACTTCGCAAGGATGACCAACGAACTGATGTCCTTGCAGGCGGGGTCGCCGGGCGGAAAATAATGGCCGATGTCCGGCAGGGCCATCGCGCCTAACAGCGCGTCGGCAATCGCGTGGCAGAGCACATCCGCATCCGAATGACCCTCGAGCCCGCGGCTGTGCGGGATCGTGACACCGCCAAGAACCAGCGGGCGGTTTTCCGCAAAACGATGCACGTCGTAGCCGATGCCGGTCATGAGCTGGATGGGATTGGAATCAAAGGATCTCGCCGATCGGCAGCCTGCCGTTGGTGGCGACGATCGACCAGGAATCGGGGTGGCCGGAAACCGGCGCGAGATCCACCTTGCCGCCGGCCGTTTCCAGCAGCAGGCGGCCCGCCGCGATATCCCACAGCGAGATGCGCGACTCGATGTAGGCATCCAGCCGGCCGCAGGCGACATAGGCCATGCCGAGGGCGGCGGAGCCCATCATGCGCATCTTGCGCGCGCGCAGCGAGGCCCTGCGGAAGCGCTCGATGCCGGTGCGCAGCGCCTCCTCGTCCTTGCCGCAGCCAACGAACAGGATGGATTGCTCGATGGTGTCGCGCGCGCTGGCACGGCAGGGCTTGCCATTGAGCATGGCCGGAGAGCCTTTTTCCACCGTCCAGGTCTCGCCGACCATCGGGTCGTGGATGACGCCAACGGTGATCACACCGGCCTCGCGCAAGGCGATCGAAACGCAGAAATGGGGAATGCCGTAGAAATAATTCACCGTGCCGTCGATTGGATCCACAATCCACTGGCGCTCCGAGTCCTGGTTTCCGGCGATGCCTTCCTCGCCATACAGGGCGTCACCGGGGCGGGCGCCGAGCAGGATCCCGGTGATGAGATCCTGGGACTGCCGGTCGAGCGCGAGCTTGATGTCGTGATGCGTGGCCTCATCGACCAGCGCCTCGGATCCGAAATGGCTGCGCAGGAGCGACCCGGCGGCATGAGCGGCGTTTGTGGCGAGTTCGAGATCGGTCATGGAATCAATTGGTAGGTGACGGATGCGGGGCATCACAGCCGGGTGCTTGCATGGAGCTCGAGAATGGCGCGGACAAGCAGATGGGCAAGCTCGTGTTTGGTGGCGCGCGGCGGTGACTCGATGTGATCCGGATACACCAGCACAATGCGGTTTTCATTGGAGTCGAATCCCAGACCGGGCTCCGACACATCATTGGCCACGATCAGGTCGCACTGCTTGCGCAGCAGCTTGTCGCGGGCATTGGCCAACAGGTCGGCGGTTTCCGCGGCGAAGCCGACCAAGGTGCCGGTGAAACCGAACGGTTCGCGCGCGCTGCCGAGGATGTCGGGGGTCCTGACCAGTTCAAGGGTGAGGTGCCGCGCGGATTTCTTGAGTTTCTGCGCTGCGGGCGCGGCCGGGGTGTAATCGGCCACGGCAGCGGTGAAAACGCCGATATCCATGCGCCGGAGATGGCGGCCGACGGCAGCGTGCATTTCCGCGGCGCTTTCCACCGGCAGGAAGTCGACCGCATCCGGCACATCGAGCGCGGTGGGCCCGGAAACCAACAGCACGGCATGTCCGGCGCGGGCGAATGCCGCGGCCAGTTCATAACCGGTTTTTCCGGACGAGCGGTTCGAGATGAAACGCACCGGATCGATGGCTTCGCGGGTGGGTCCTGCGGTGATGAGGATGTTCACGGGGCGGTGCGGGGGACGCCGCTTCAGCGGCCCTCGTCCCCACTCGCTTCAGGGGCTTGAGCCTGCTTCTGCGTGCCGTATTTCATGATGGAAAGCTCGTTGTATGCCGCGGCACGCTGCTTCTCATCGAGTTTGTCCACGATCACACCGGCGAGCTTGGAGGCCTCGGCCTCGCCGCGCTCCACGGCCAGCGTGGCCAAGGCCCATGCCTTGACCAGATCCGGCTTCATGCCATCGACCCCGCTAAGCAGGCGGGCCAGTGCGAGAGTGGCGGGGCCATGGCCCTGGTTGACGGCGAGCGAGTAGAGTTCGCCGGCGTTGGCAAGATTGCGCGGGAGCCCCGCCGCACCGTTTTCGTAGAGCGCTCCGAGGTTGTGCTGCGCGGGAGCATGGCCGCTCCTGGCGGCAAGCGTGATCCAGGCGGCGCCGGCGGGGGCGTCGACCGCACCCAACTTGCCTGTTAGATAAAACAACCCGAGTTCGTTCTGGGCTTCGATGAGATTGGCATTGGCGGCGGTGAGGAGGTGTTTGTATCCGGGCTCGAGCTCGGGTTTTTCACCAGTGAGATGGTGCACGGCCATGCGGTAGTGGGCGGCGGCGCTTCCCCCTTCGGCGGCCTTCGCGAGGATCTCGAGACCGCGTTCGGTGTTTTTCGCGATGCCAAGACCCTGAAGATGGAAGTCGGCCAGACGCAGCATGCATTCAAGCTGGCCCACCTCATTGCCGCGCTCGTATTCGGCTATCGCCGCCTTGAGATCCTTCTGGACGGTTTCCTCGTAATTGCCCAACGCGTAGTAGCCGGAATACTCCTTGGCATCGATGGCTTTTTTGATCCATTCGCGCCCTTTCCCAACATCGCGGAGCGATTCCTCACCGAGCAGAAGACGGGAGCCCAGCGCGGCCATCGCGGCGGGATTGCCCAAACCGGCGGCTTTGGCGTAGAATGTCATGGCCTCCTTCAAATTCCTGGATTCCGGAAACCCGAACTGCCCCTCATAAAGGGCGGCGAGCAGCTGCATCGAGGGAACGTCCCCCGCGTCCGACGCCTGCTTCCACCAGAACTCCGCCTTGGCGGCGTCGGGCTTGTCGCTGAAACTGCCGCGCATGTGAGCCTCGCCGAGGATCCGCCCGGCCACCGCGGGGTCGTCCTTGGCGGCGTTTTCCAACGCCTTGCGCGCCTCCTGGCGCTCCTCCGGCTTGTCGGAGGCTAGCAGCACGAATGACATGCGGTAGGCGGCGTCCTTGTGGCCGGTGGCGGCCGCCTTGCGGTAAAAACCAAGGCATTTCTCACGGGACATGTCGGCGCCTTGGCCCGTTTCGTGCGCATAGCCGATGAGATACAGCGCGTCGGCATTGCCCTTTTCAGCCAATGGCGTGGCGAGTTCGACCGCCTTGGCATGGCGGCCAGCCCGGAAAGCTTCCATGGCGGTCTTGGCCGGCCCTTCGGATTCGGCAAGCAGGATGCTGTCGTTCACAACGGAAAGCGAAACCGCCGCGGACAGCGGACAAATGAACAAGGCGGACATCAACACCCGGGCAAACGTGGATCGGATCATGCAGTCAAGTAGCGCGGATTTTCCGGGGAACGCAAGTTCTCAATTGCCGCTTGTTTCATGCCGGAGCCCTCACCACCTTCACGGCATGGAGAGTCACGAGTGGTTTGAAAACACCCCGGACGGCAAGGTTTACTACCGGGCCAATTTCATCGGGGGCCGCTGGACCATCATGACCACCACGCAAAAACGCAATCCCACATGGACCGACCTCGCGAATGTGCCGGTCCCGGTCTGGCGCGAACTGCGCGGGATCGTCTGGAACAAATACCAGCGCAAGCGCTGCCCTTGGGAACGCGTCGCCGATCTTGACCGCATGATCGGCGGGCCGCCCGCCGCATCATGATCCGCCCCCAGCCACCCCCGATCCATCGCCATGCATCCATTCCTCGCCCCGGATTTCCATGTCCGCTGGTCCACCCTGACCGCCACCGCCATCGAGCCGGACATCCGTCACGCACTGCAACTCGCCAGATCGGCAATCGACGCAATCCGCTCCCAGAATCCCGCCACGGCGACCTATCAATCGACCTTTCTCGCACTCGAGCACGCCACCGACGAGCTCGGCCGCGGCTGGGGCAGGCTCAACCACCTCGACTCGGTCTCCGACAACCCGGCCCAGCGTGAATCACTGAACCAGATGCTGCCGGAGGTCTCCGCCTTTTATTCATCCATCCCGCTCGACGAACCGTTGTGGAATGTCCTCAAGGCCGCGGCCGATGACCCGGACGCCGCGGCGGACCCTCTGGCAAAACGCCTCATCGACGAGACACTCGCGGATTTCCGCCAAGCCGGCGCCGACCTCCCGCACGGCCAAAAACAACGGATCGCCACCATCGATGCGGAGCTTTCCACACTCACCAAACAATACGGCGAACACGTGCTGGATGCCACCAACGCATGGGAACTCGTCATCACCCGCAGGGAAGAACTCGCCGGCCTGCCGGAATCCGCCGTGGCCGCAGCGGCAGCGAACGCCCGCGCCCGGGGAATCGCCACCGATGACACGCCCGCATGGCGCTTCACACTGCATTTTCCATCGATGTTCCCACTGATGCAACACCTCCATGACGCGGAGATCCGCCGCAAGGTGTGGGAGGCGTCTACAAGAATCGGTGGCAGCGGGCCGCACGACAATACCGCGCTGGTCTGGCGTATCCTCGAACTGCGCCACGAAAAAGCCTCCATCCTCGGCCACGGGCATTTCGCCGATCTCACCCTGCTGCGCCGCATGGCGGGCAGCGGGGCCGAGGCGCTGGCCTTCGTGGAAAAACTCCACGCCCGCGTGCTGCCCGCGTTTCTCGCCGAATACCGCCAGCTCGCCCAATACAAGGCCGCCAAACTCGGCCGCCCCGCGGAACCTCTCGAACCGTGGGAAACCGCCTACTGGGCGGAACGCCAGCGCAAGGAGAACTACGATCTCGATGACGAGGAGCTGCGGCCCTACTTCCCGGTGGACGGCGTGATGCACGGCATGTTCGAGATCGCCTCGCGCCTGTTCGGAATCACCATCCGCCGCAGGGAAACCGTTTTTGTCGAACCCGGCTCACCGGCCCCATCCTCCGACCTCGTCGAAGTCTGGCACCCGGAAGTCACCTTCCATGAAATCCACGACTCACGCACCGGAACACACCTCGGCTCGTTCTACGCCGATTGGCATCCGCGCGAATCCAAACGCGGCGGCGCATGGATGAACTCGCTGCACACCGGCGGCCCCGGCGAACCACACCTCGGCCTGATCGTCGGCAACATGAGCCCGCCGGTGGACGGCAGGCCCGCGCTGCTCACCCACGCCGAGGTGCAGACGGTGTTCCATGAGTTCGGCCACCTGCTGCACGGCATGCTCAACGAGGTGCCGGTCAAGTCGCTGGCAGGCACCAACGTGCCTTGGGACTTTGTCGAACTGCCCTCGCAGATCATGGAGAACTTCTGCTGGGAACGTCAGTCGCTCGACCTCTTCGCCCGGCATCACGAGACCGGCGCGCCGATCCCCGCCGCACTGTTCGCGAAAATGACCGCCGCCCGCAACTACCTCGGCGCCTCCGCATTCATGCGCCAGCTCTCGTTCGCCAAGCTCGACCTCGAACTGCACATCCACCTCCACCAATGGACGGGCCGCGATCTCGACGAGGTGGACCGCACCATCCTCGCCGACTACCGCGCACCGCTCAAATCGGAGTCACCAACGATGCTGCGCCGCTTCGGCCACCTGTTCTCCAGCCCCACCGGATACGCCGCCGGTTATTATTCCTACAAATGGTCCGAGGTGCTCGATGCGGATGCCTTCACCCGCTTCCAGAACGAAGGCGTCCTCAACCCGGAAACCGGCCTCTCGTTCCGCGAACACATCCTCAGCAAAGGCCACTCCGCACCAGTGGACGAACTCTACCGCCGCTTCATGGGCCGCGACCCGCAACTCGAACCGCTGCTCGCGCGCTCCGGCCTGCTCCAGCCGGCCAGCGCCTGATCCACTCCGCCGGCCTGTCAGTAAACCGGCGCCAGATCATCGCCGGAGCCGGATCCCTGCACCTTGTCGCGCGTCCAACGATAGGCATGCGCCGTGTCGCGCCACATGCCAATCAGCGTGTTGCAGGAGTTCAGGGAAAACAACAGCACCAGAACGAGAAACATTCTCATGACCCCCAGCTAGCAAGACCCAATGATTCGGAAAAGCATAAAATCAGGGTTTGCCTTGTTTTTTGCCATGCCGGTCGCACTTCTTCCGGCTGGCATTCTCCCGCATTCACCATCAGCATCCGCCGGACCATGAGCATTTCCTCCGCCGATTATGAAAAGCTCGGCCGCTTCTACCTCGGCCGCGAATACGACCCCGAAACCCGCAAGGCCGACGGCGGGCTGCTGCTCTACGACTCCAAGGACCTCGTCACCCACGGCGTGGTCCTCGGCATGACCGGCTCCGGAAAAACCGGTCTCTGCCTGGCCATCCTCGAAGAGGCGGCCATGGATGACATCCCAGCCATCGTGATCGACCCGAAAGGCGATATCTCCAACCTCCTGCTCACCTTCCCCGACCTCGATGGCAAAAGCTTCCGCCCGTGGATCAATGAGGACGACGCGGCGAAAAAAGGCCTGACACCCGATGAACACGCCGGAAAAACCGCAGAACTCTGGAAAAACGGCCTCGCCGAATGGGGACAAACGCCGGACCGCATCCGCCAGCTGCGCGACAAGGTGGATATCACGATTTTCACCCCGGGCAGCCGCGCCGGCATCCCAGTGTCCATCCTCAGCTCGCTGGAAGCTCCGCCATTCGAAATCATGGACGACGGCGAATTACTCGGCGAACGCATCGAAAGCACCGTCTCCTCGCTGCTCTCGCTCGTCGGCGTGGCCGCCGACCCCATCCAAAGCCACGAGGCCGTGCTCCTCGCCACCATCTTCCAGTCGGAATGGACGGCCGGCCGCAACCTCACGCTCGAATCCCTCATCCGCCACATCCAGAGCCCGTCCTTCGACAAGGTGGGCGTGATCGACCTCGAGTCGTTCCTGCCGGAAAAATCCCGCCAGCCGCTCGCACTCAAGTTCAACAACCTGCTCGCCTCACCCGGCTTCGCCAGCTGGCTCGATGGGCCGCCGCTCGATGTCGCACGCATGCTCCACACACCCGCCGGCAAACCGCGTGTCTCGATTTTCTCCATCGCCCACCTCGGAGATGCCGAGCGCATGTTCTTCACCAGCCTGCTGCTCAACCAGATACTCGGCTGGATGCGCGCCCAGAACGGAACCACCTCCCTGCGCGCCCTGCTCTACATGGACGAAATCTTCGGATACCTGCCACCCACCGCAAACCCGCCGTCGAAACGCCCGCTCATGACCATCCTCAAGCAGGGCCGCGCTTTCGGACTCGGCTGCCTGCTCGCCACCCAGAACCCGGTGGACCTCGACTACAAGGCGCTCTCCAACATCGGCAGCTGGTTCCTCGGACGCCTCCAGACCGAACGCGACAAACTGCGCGTGCTCGACGGACTCGAGGGCGCCGCGGGATCACAAAACGCCGGCTTCAACCGGGCATCGATGGAACGCCTCATCTCGGGCCTGGGCAACCGCGTGTTCCTCATGAACAACGTGCACGAGGACGGCCCGGTGCTGTTCCACGTCCGCTGGGTGATGAGTTATCTAACAGGTCCGCTCGCCCGCGGCCAGATCAAGACACTCATGGACCCAAGGCGCGCGGAGTTCGCCACCACGGCGGATCCGGCCGCCGCGCCGGAGGCGAACCCAATGGCCATGCCCGGCGCGCCCGCCCCTGCGGAGGCGGGCACCCGGCCGGCGGTCGGCGCGGGCGTCAGGGAGTTGTTCGCCGGGCCCGCATCCGGCACCGCGGAGATCATCTATCATCCCTACCTGCTGCGCAGCGCCACCGTGC
>JBIJBN010000046.1:0-9968 GCA_044345175.1 Luteolibacter sp. | reverse complement strand
ATGCCGCACTGTTGGGATGCTTGCAGGAAAACCTGCCCTTTGTCGAGCAGCCCTTCGCCAGCCTCGGCGCACGCTGCGGCTTCTCCGGGGATGAAACACTCGCCCGCATCCGGTCGCTCAAACAGGCGGGAATCATCCGCCAGATCAGCGCGATTTTCGATACCCGCAGCCTCGGCTACGCCTCCAGCCTGGTGGCCGCGAAAATCGCACCGGAAACCATCGATACCGCCGCCGCGGTGATCAATTCCCACCCCGGCGTCAGCCACAACTACCTCCGCAACCACGACTTCAATCTCTGGTATACCATCGCCGTGCCGCCGGACAACCGACTCGGCCTGCAGGGCACCGTGGATCTCCTGCACAGGCTCTCCGGCGCGCAAAGCACCCGCATGCTGCCCACCCTGCGGCTGTTCAAGATCGGCGTGCGCTTCGATGTCGGGGGCACCGCCAGTCCCGAGGACAAGTCCGCACCCGCTTACACCGAGGCCAGCCGCTCCCAAGCCCGGCCACTCGATCCCGCGGAAACCGCCTTCGTGCGCATCATGCAGAGGGACCTCGCGCTCGTCCCCTCGCCCTTCACGGCAATCGCGGAGGAACTCGGCATGCCATTCGCCCGGGCCGCAGCCATGCACCGCGACTTCCTCGCCAGCGGGCGCATGCGCCGCTTCGCCGCCGTCCTCAACCACCGCAAAGCCGGCTTCGGCGCCAATGCAATGGGCGTCTGGGCCGGCCCGCAGGATGATCCGGAGACCCTGCGCGCACTTGGCGAAACCATGGCCGGTTTCCGCGCCGTCAGCCATGCCTATCAGCGCCCGTGCCACCCGGATTGGCCCTACAACCTCTTCACCATGGTCCATGGCAGGGACAAACAGGAATGCGAGCAGACGCTCGCCGCCATTTCCGCCGCCACCGGTATCACCGACCGCCACGCACTCTACTCGACGCGCGAGTTCAAGAAAACACGCGTCCAATACTTCACCGATGCGGAAACCGCCTGGGAACAACAGCACGCCTGACAGCTCACCACCGCCCGACGTGCTCAACGTCTGCCCGTCTTCAGGCCGCCAAGCCACTTGAGCGCCGCGGGATACACGCCCCACATGGCATGTAGGTCACACGCAAAACACAACGCCTCGTCCTTGCTTCCCGGCGAGTATGCCGATGGAACGACCCGCGGCAGCCGCCGGTGCCCCAGAAGATAGGATCTGGCATGGGCATTCTGCGTCATCGCCGCCTCCGCCGCATCCGCCGCCTCGTCAAGCCGGCCGGAAACAAAGCGCTCGAGAACCCTCGACCAGGCGAACATCGTGTTGTGAGCCTCCTCGTCATAACGATCCAACAGAACAACCGCATCCTCCATCCTCTCCAGCCGCACAAGCACGGCCAGCAATCGGTAGCGCAGACCCTGGTTGTCTCCCGGATTCAACTCCAGCATGGCCTCCCATTCCGCCGCGGCCTCGGCCAGCCGGCCCGCGGAATACAGCACGTTGGCCAGCGAGCCACGGGCGCGCATGTAGGGCCGTGTCTCGTGAAATCCCCAGAAATGCCCTTTGAATTCAGTGAACGCCTTCTTGCCCAACTGCTTCTCCGCAAGCGCCACGATCCGGCGCATGATTTCGATTTCAGCGTCCGGGGGGATTTCCGGAAGATGCCGCTGGATGGCCAGCAGCGCATCCACATTCGATGGATCAAGTTCCAACGCCTCGGTCAACAGCCCGAACTCGGCGGCATCCGACGCCGCATCCATCGCATCATAAAACAAATCCCGGGAAGCTGATTGCAACTCACCGGGGACAGGCCGCGCCAGGCGCTCAAGGTGCAGCAGGAGCGATCGGGCATCGCGGAACGGCATCCCGCCTCCGCCGGCTTCTTCGGGTCGGATCATGGGTTCGGCTGGCTGGTATCAAAACACGGAATGAAAACAATTCGATGCATGGATGTTTCATGAAAACCATCCCCGCATGTCAAGCCTATGCTGTCTCACCGGGCCCTTGACGCGCCAAATACGCGCCATATCCCCCGCAGGCCGCGGCAAGCCGCCATCATTTCACCTGGTGATGCGCGCCTCCCAGAATGCTGCGGGCGTCGAATCCATGGTTCGCGAGGATCCGCGCTGCGAAATAACTGGTCTTGCCCATCTGGCAGATGGTGAAAACCGGCTGCGAGCGGTCCAACTCGCCAAGCCGCGCGCGCAACCCGCCAAGCGGGATGTTCCTCGCACCGGGCACCGGACGCGCGGACGACACCGCGGCAGGCCGCACATCGACCAACTGCGCCCCGGCGGCGGCCAGATCCCGCACAGGCACCAGCAAAGCGTCGCGGATGTTGCCGGCGGCGAAACCGGCAATGTTCACCACATCCTTGGCACTGCCGAACGGCGGCGCATACGCAAGCTCGAGATGCGCCAGGTCATCAATCGTCAATCGCCCGCGCAAAGCCGTGGCAATCACGTCCAGACGCTTGTCCACGCCATCCCTGCCGCACGCCTGCGCGCCCAGCACGCGGCCGTCCACCGGCGACCACAGCAGCTTGAGCGTGATGGTTTCCGCACCGGGAAAATAACTGGCATGCGACGCGCCGTTCACCGTCACTGTCTGATAGGGCACATTCTCCGCCTTCAACCGCGCCTCGGACCACCCGGTGATGCCGGCGGCCTGCTCGAAAACCCGCACAATCGCGGTGCCGATGCTTCCGGGATACGGCAAGGCCCGCGCTCCGAGAAAGATATGATCCGCCGCAGTCCGGCCCTGGCGGTTCGCCGGACCACCCAGCGGAATGGCGGCACGCCTGCCAAGGATCGGATCCGCGGTCTCACACACATCCCCCACCGCGTAAATGTCAGGATCCGAGGTCAGCTGGTGCGCGTCCACCTTGATATGTCCTCGCGGCCCGAGCTCCAGCCCGGCATCCTTGGCAAGGGCGTTCTCCGGACGCACGCCGATCGAAAGGATCACCAGCCCGGTGACAATCGACCTGCCCGACTTGAGCATCGCGGATATCCCGTCCGGCACCTGCTCGAATCCATCAATGCCGTCGCCAAGGACCAGCTCCACACCCTTGCCGCGCAACGCTTCCTCCAGCGGGCGGACCATTTCGGCATCCAGCTGCGGCAGCACCTGCGGCTGCAGCTCGATCACGCTCACATGCTTGCCGCTGTGATGGAGCTGCTCGGCCATTTCCAAGCCGATGAAGCCCGCACCGATGATCGCCACACGGTCCACCGCGGCCGCAGCCGCCTTGATCCGGTCCATGTCCTGCATGTTGCGCAAGGTGTGGACCCGCGGACTGTCAATCCCGGGCAACGGCGGCCGCAAGGGACTTGCTCCGGGCGCCAACACCAGCTTGTCGTATCCCAGCTCCGAATCCTCCCCACCCGCAAGTGACCGCAACCGCACGCGCTTGCGCGCGCGGTCGATCGACACCGCCTCGGTCAGCACCCGCACCTCGAGATTCAACAGCTCTCGCAGGCTCTCCGGAGTCTGCAGGGCGAGCTCCCCGCGCTCCGCAATCTCACCGCCGATGTGATACGGCAGTCCGCAATTCGCAAAGGAAACATCGGGACCACGCTCGATGACGATGATCCGCGCACTCTCGGAATGACGGCGGGCACGCGCGGCGGCGGAGGCGCCACCGGCCACGCCGCCAATGATGACAATGGTTTCAGGCTGGTTGTTCATGAGGATTTTTCAGGATGTTGGCCAACTTCGGGCCGCTTCGAATGGGATGGGTGGAAACGCGCCGCTAGGCCGCTTGCCCGGCCTCAGCCGCCGGGATGAAGGGCGCGGTCCATCGCCTTGCAAAACCGCTTGAGCACGGATGGATCCAGACGGAAAAACACATGACTGCCCTTCGCCCGGGACTTGAGCAGCCCGGTCCTGCGCAACTCGTGAATGTGCCGCGAACAGGCCGGCTGCGACAACGGCAACGCCTCCACCAGCTCCATGCACGCCACCTCCCGGCCGCCGGCCGCCGCAAGATGCCGCAAGATGCGGATCCGCGCCGGATGGCCCAACGCACGCGCGAACACCGCCAACTCAACCGACCTGGCATCAAACACTTCAAGTTTCGCAACCGGCATGGATTACATATCTCAAATATGCGATTTGTTGGCAAGCGGAATTTTCGGCAAACCGTCAGGCGGTCCGGCAATCCACAGGGATGTGGCCGGGATGACAGGGGCCGCATGGCGTCCGGAGCCTGCGGGATGGGGCGATGGAGCGCGTCGTTCGGGCGCTTCATGGTTCCGGCACGGGCACGGTGCGCAAATCGGATGACTGGAAACCGGAATGGCGCGGCCGCGGGGCCGTGCCCGCACACAGGCCGCATGGAGCGCTGTGGCAGCCGGTTGCAGCCATGGCATGCCACTCCCGCCGCTTCACCACCGGAAACGCGGGAAAGACCGGCATCGGTGGCCGCATGGATCCCAAAACCGGATGCAAACGCCGGGCGCGCGAATTCCTGCACAAACGGCAAAGCCCTGCCCGGGGATCGCGCCGGGCAGGGCTTGAATCCATGTGGACCCGCGCGCGAGTGATGCCGTAGCCAGCCGGTCCGCGCCGCACGGACTGCCCGCCCGCGCCGGATTTTTAATGAACTTGCCGGAGCGGTTGGCGTCGCTATGGTCCCGCAGTCCCTCCGGCATCCATGTCCTTTATCTTCACCACCCTGCAGGTCGCACTGCTGATCGCCGTCGTCCTGGTGATTTTCAACATCATCATTTTCGTCCATGAACTCGGTCATTTCTGGGCGGCGAAGTGGCGCGGCCTGAAGATCGAGCGCTTCCAGGTCTGGTTCGGCAAACCGCTGTGGAAAAAGGAAATCAACGGGGTGCAATACGGCCTTGGCTGGATCCCCGCCGGCGGCTTCGTGGCATTGCCGCAAATGGCCCCGATGGAGGCGCTCGAAGGTGCCGCGGGCACGGATGCGCCGCTGCCGCCCGTCAGCCCGCTCGACAAGATGATCGTCGCCTTCGCCGGCCCGTTGTTTTCCATGCTTCTCGCACTGGCCGCCGCGGTGCTGGTGTGGAAGGTGGGCAAGCCGCATGATTTCATCCCGTCCACCACCGTGGGTCATGTGATGCCGGACAGCCCCGCCGCGAAGGCGGGATTGCAACCCGGCGACCGCATCACCGCGATCAACGGCGATCCCGTCCACGGCTTCGCCGGTTCGCTGGACTCAATCACCGAGCGCATCGTGCTGAGCCGTGGCGAATCCATCATCTTCACCGTGGAACGCCCGGGTGAAAGCACTCCGCTCACCCTGTCCTCAGGGTTCAAAACGCAGGATTCCCGCTGGTTCCAACGCAGCGGCTTGCGCCAGGTGGGCATCTCGCCCGCAGGGCCGGTCGTCATCGGCGAGGTATTTGCCAACAGCCCGGCGGCTCGCGCCGGCATCGTCAAGGGCGACCGCTTCCTCAGCGTGGATGGCCGGCCGTTGTTCAGCATCGCACAGCTCTCGCAACATCTCGAGGCAAACGGCTGGCGCACCGCGGAAATCCGTCTGCAATCGGCCGATGGCACCTTGCGCAACGTTTCCTTCCTGCCCGTCAAACCCTTGCGGCCTGCAGGCCTCAAGCCGATGATCGGCGTCGCATGGGACGATTCGCGGGAGGTCGATGTCCGCATCATCCATCCCGGCCCGCTCAAGCAGGTGGCCGACAGCCTGCGCATGATGTGGGTTACCATCACCTCGGTCATCGCCAGGGATTCGGGCATCGGCATCGACCACCTCAGCGGCCCGGTGGGCATCGGTTCGCTCATTTTTGACTTGTTGCAGACCGAAAACGGCTGGCGCCGCATCCTCGCCTTCGTCGTGCTTTTCAATGTGAACCTCGCCGTGCTCAACATGCTGCCGTTCCCGGTGCTCGACGGCGGCCACATCACCCTGGCCATGCTGGAGAAACTCGCCGGAAGGCCGGTCAAGGCAAGGGTGCTCGAAGTGCTGCAGACGGCCTGCGCGCTGGTGCTGATCTCACTGATGCTGTATGTCACCTCCAAGGACATCGGCGACCGATTCGGCCGTGGCGGGGCGGGCGGCGGCCAGCCTGTCTTCGGCGCCGATTGATGGAAACACAAACCGTGCGGCGGCAGCCGCTCATCGGTCGCCAAAGGAAATCCCGATGGATCTGGCCGCGGCCACCGTCTCGCCCTCCGGATCAACGGTCTTGAGCGTGCCGACCGCCTTGGCGATCGGAACACCGCCCACATGATATCTCAGGTAACTAACCATGTGGCCGAACTTCCGCTGCTCGATCAACCTGACCGCACCCACACCGAAGCGCGTGGCAAGGATCCGGTCCAGCGCGCTCGGCGTGCCGCCGCGCTGGAGGTGTCCGAGCGAGACCGAGCGGGCTTCCTGCCCGGTCGCCTCCTCGAGTTCCTCCGCCAGCCGTTCCCCGATCCCGCCCAAGCGCACCTCTCCCTTGCTTCGGAGTTTCGAGGCCTTGGTGCTCAATGCTTTTCCCGCCTCCCTCGCCCCCTCGGCCACCACCACCATCGTACTGCCATATCCGTCAACCACCCGGTTTTTGACGAAGCGCACGAGTTTGGCCATGTCATAGGGAATTTCCGGAATCAACACCACGTCCGCACCTCCTCCCAGCCCGCCGTGCAGCGCTATCCATCCCGCATGCCGGCCCATCACCTCCACCACCATCAGCCGCTTGTGGCTTTTCGCCGTGGTGTGCAGCCGGTCCAGCGCATCCACCACCACCGCCACCGCGGAATCAAAACCGAAAGTGGTCGCCGTCGCATTGAGGTCGTTGTCGATGGTCTTCGGCACCCCCACCACCGGAACCCCCGCCTGCTGCAGTTGCAGGGCCGTGCTGAGCGATCCATCACCACCGATGCACACCAGCGCCCCAAGCCCGAGCCCCTCGAAGGTCTCGCGCGCCTCGCCCAGAATGCGCTTCGGAATCTCCGCCTTGTTCCCCTCACCCACTTTGGCAGCGAACCGCCCGCGGTTGGTCGTCCCCAGAATGGTCCCGCCCAGCGGCATGATCTCGTCAATGCCGTTCGGGTCGAGCTTCCGGTAGCGCACTGGTGAGAGCAGACCCTCATACCCGTCGGAAAACCCGATGGTCTCCCAACCTCGCTCCGCCGCCGCGCGCACCACACCACAAATCACCGCGTTGAGACCCGGACAATCGCCGCCGCCGGTCAGGACGCCGATCCTGTTGATAGGCTTTTTTTTCATTCCGGACGTGGAAGCAGTAAAAATGCCAATCAAGCGCTACTGTGCGCGCAGACCGCGCCGGAACACCCCTCTCACCCGCGGCACCCGGATCCATCATGCCCGAATCGGCATTGCCTGATCGGACGCATTGCGCTGGACTGGTTCCGGAAATCATCCCGCATGAGCCGGCCATCCCCGCATCCGCCGCAATTCCTTGGCCGAACGGCCACCCGCCGCGCCCTTCCCTCAACCTACGCGGAAATGCCGGTGAAGACGAATGCCATGTCCAAACGCCTCCGCTCATGGCAAATGCTGGTGAAAAGTGCTGTCGGCAGGTTTTCAGCGCAAAACTCTTCATTCCCCACCCCATGCCGGCTAACCCTGATTCTTCAGCCGAATCCGACGAAGCCGGTCTAACAAGTTAATCAGCCTCAACCAACCCGCCATGAAACGGACGACGCTCCGGCCGGCACAGCGCCAGCCGTGATCATCCTGAAACCGAATGATGCGGGATGGCGGAAAACCCGGATCAGGCTTGCATCCATCCGTCATGGCACATCGCAGACCACGCGGAAGCCGATGCTTGCGTTGCGCAAAAACGGGGGGATGCTGAAGCCGCGGTGGGCGACTTCGCAGCCGTTCACCGCGAAGTCGTTCCAAGACCCACCGCGAAGGCGACGGCCGGAGTCGATGACCGCATCCTCGCTCCACTCCCATACGTTTCCGCTCATGTCGTGGATACCGAGTTCGTTGGCCGTCTTTTCGCCGACGGGCCATGTGCCAAGATCCCCGGAAATGGCCACCGGGGCACCGCTGCTGTTTTCCCGCGACCATGCCACCGCATCCAGATCATTGCTCCCGCTGTAGGTGTAGCCTTGGCTGCTTGCACCACCGCGCGCGGCCCATTCCCATTCCGCCTCACTGGGCAGCCGATACCCGTTGGCCCCGCCGTCAAGCGTCGGGTCGCTTTGTCCGGAGCGATAGACGGCTCCGTTCAGCTGATAAACCGGGACCAAGCCCTCCTTCTCGCTCCGTGCGTTGCACCATTTCACCACGTCATACCAACCGACCGAACGCACCGGATGATTCCCGGCGCTGCCAGTGCCCACGTCTGCGAGGTCGCTGTAACCATTTGTCACCGCCCAAGCGACGACTTCCTGCCACTCGCCAAACGTCACCTCGTATTTGCCGATCTGGAAGCTTTCAACCGATGTGCCGGCGATTTGCGAGGACTGCGGCAATGTGCCTCCGCTCACCGTGATCAGGCTGTTGCCCGTCGGCGGCGCGGGCGTGGTGAAGGACTGGATGGATCCGAAGGCGGTTCCCTCGGCGCTCGCGGCGATGGCCCAGTAGTAGTAGGTTGTGCCGGGGTCCAGATCGGCGAGCGCCTGTGAGAAGGTGACGCCTGAAGTGCCCGCGCCGAGCGAGGAGCCGCCTGACGACGGCGTGCGGGTGCCGGTGGAATCGTCGGCGGTGCCGGGATTGCTTGTCGAGTAGCGAAACCAAGCGGTGGTGCTTGCGCCGCCCGGATTGGCGCTGCCGCCGAGGGTGGCGCTGGTGCCCGTGAGGTTGCTGACCGACCCCGTGGTGGCGGTGGGAACAGTGGCCGCCGTGGTGAATGATTGGATGGAACCGAAGGCGTTGCCATTGGGGTTTTCGACAAAGGCCCAGTAGTAGTAGGTGGTGCCGGGCAGCAGTCCTGTCACAGACTGGGAGTAGGCCACCGGCGATGATCCCGATCCGAGATTGCTTGATGCATCCAGGGCGATGCCGGATGAGCCGTTGGCGGTGCCCGGGTTACTGGTTGAGTAGCGGAATCCGCCGGTGGTGTTCACTCCGCTCGGGTTGCCGGACCCGTTGAGAGTGGCGGTGGAACTGGATATTTCGGAGGCCGCGGCTGTCGTGGCTTGCGGCGAGGCGGCCGTGGTGAATGACTGGATGGAGCCGAAGGCGGTGCCGTTGGTGCTCTGCGTGACGGCCCAATAGTAGTAGGTCGTGCCGGGACTCAGAGCGGTGAGCGCCTGTGAGAAGGCGACGCTGGAAGAACCCGCGCCGAGCGGGGAGCCGCCAGAGCTTGGGGTGCGGGTGCCGGAGGAATCGTCGGCGGTGCCGGGGTTGCTCGTCGAATAGCGGAACCAGGCGGTGGTGCTCGCGTTGTTGGGATTGCCGGAACCGTTAAGGGTCGCGCTGGAACCAGTCACCGCGGCGGCGGCCGCCGTGATGGCTGTCGGCGCTCCCGGAGGGGTCGGCGGGGGAGCCGGCGGGGCCGCGGCCTGAGTGGACGGCACCGCACGATAGAACGCTTTCACCGCAGGCGGCACGGCATCGGTGAATTGCCCCGATCGAATGCCGTTTGCAACAACGGTCCATGGCCCGCCCGGTGAATCGGCACGCTCCACATCCATTGGAATCGAGCCGGTGCCCGACCAGAGGAAGCTGAAACCGCCGTTGTTCCCGCGAGTTGGCGAGTGCGCGCGCGGTACGAAAACCTGTATCGGCCAGCCCTCAAATTCCGCCCCCCATCCGGTCGACCCCGCATTGATGAATACCGATCCCTGCGGGATTCCCTGAAGGGCGGAAATGCCGCCTTCGGTCATGGCCGGGAGGTTGCCTCGGAAATAAACGCTGGTCAGGCCGGTGCAGTTGAGAAACAGGCCATTGGAGATGTCCGCCACGTTGCTGCCGATCACGGCACTGATCAAACCCGTGCAATGGGCGAATGCGCTGGATCCGATGCCCGTCACGCTGTCCGGGATGATCACGCCGGTCAGGCCGGTGCAGCCATGGAATGCGTG
>JBIJBN010000272.1:0-2979 GCA_044345175.1 Luteolibacter sp. | reverse complement strand
CCTCCGCATCCACGCGGCCGGGAATTTCGCCCAGGGCATCGAGTGCTTCGCGCAGGTCGATGGCGGCGAGTTCGGGACCGGCGGAGGGGTCGTCGAGTTGATCGAGTGCGGCGAGCAGGGCGGTGCGTGCGAGTGCGAGGCTCTGCTGGTGGCGGGCATTGATGGCCACCGCGTGTTCACCCCAATCGACCTCGCCGAACTGGAGTGCCTCGCGGATGGATTGCGAGAGGGTGTCGAATCCCTTGCCGGTGTGGCATGACAGGCGGACCGCCGGGGTGCCGGTCCATGACGGATGCTCGCCGAGGTCTGATTTGTTGAGCACCAGCAGGCGTTTGGCCGCGGAGGATGGGAACACCGCGTCCTCCGGCCGGGGGCGGCTGGCATCGGCGATTTCCAGCAGGAGATCCGCGGCCTCGATCTGGCGCACCGTGCGCTGGATGCCCTCTGCCTCGATCCGGTCTGCCGCCTCGCGAACGCCGGCGGTATCCACCAGTCTGAGTGGGATGCCGTCGAGATTGATGGTTTCCTCGATGGTGTCGCGCGTGGTGCCGGCAATTTCGCTGACGATCGCGCGTTCGAATCCGAGGAGGCGGTTGAGCAGGCTGGATTTGCCGACGTTCGGCTCGCCGTAGATCACGGTGCGGACGCCTTCGCGCAGGATGCGTCCTTGATCGGCGGTTGCCAGCAGTGACTCGACGGTGGAGAGCACGGCGCGCACGCCATCGCGCAGGGCGGTGCCGGTTTGCGGGTCGATGTCCTCTTCGGGGAAATCGATCCAAGCCTCCAGGTGGGCCAGGGTTTCCAGCAATGAGTCGCGGGCTTGGGTGGTGCGGCGGCCGAGGGCGCCCTCCAACTGGCTGTGTGCCGCGCGCAGCGAGAGCCGGGTTTGCGCGGAGATCAGGTCCATCACCCCCTCGGCTTGGGTGAGGTCCAGCTTGCCATTCAGAAATGCCCGGCGCGTGAATTCGCCCGGTGCGGCGGCCAGCGCGCCGCATTCGAGCACCCGTGCCAGCACCTCGCGTGTTGCCAGGATGCCGCCGTGTCCGGTGAACTCGACACAATCCTCGCCGGTGTAGCTGCGGGGTGCGTGAAAAACCGTGAGCAGGCCGTCATCGATGGTTTCGCCGCTGGCGTCCGTGATGCGGCAGCGTCGGGCCGTGCGATCCGGCGCGCCGGATGCCGCGCCGCCGGTGGCCGAGTCCGCGATGCGGATGGCGTCCGGTCCGGAGATCCGGATCATCGAGACCGCACCCGTGCCCGGCGGAGTGGCGGCAGCCGCCACGGTCGTGCGATGGGGATCGGGGATGGCTTCCATGGGTCGGCGGGTGCGCGCGGGGCGGGGGACTGGCAGGTATGCCCCGCGGGAAGTGAGCGGTCAGGCCGGGACGGCCGCGAGCACCGAGTCCAGCACCTCGAGGCAGCGTGTGTTCTGCGCTCCGGTGCCGATGGAAATGCGGATCCACTCCGGCAGTTTGTAGCCGCTCATGGCGCGGACGATCACGCCCTGTCTGAGCATGTCGCGGAAGACCTGGTCGCCCCGGCCGGTTTTGACGAGGATGAAGTTCGCGTGGCTGGGGACGAATTCGAGGCCGCGCTTGGCGAATGCGTCCTGATAGAAAGCCAGACCTTCCCGGTTCAGCTTGCGGGTGTTTTCGATGTGTTGCACATCCGCCATTGCGGCGAGTGCTCCCGCTTGGGCGACCGCGTTCACATTGAACGGCTGGCGGGCCTTTTGGAGCAGCTCCGCGAGAGGTGCCGGCGCGATGCCGTAGCCGACACGCAGCGCCGCCAGCCCGTGGATTTTGGAAAAGGTGCGCAACACGCAGGCGTTGCGTCCCTCACGCACATACCTGAGCGTGTCCGGCGGGTTGTCGGGAAATTCGAAATACGCCTCGTCGAACACCGCGATCACGTGCTCCGGCAGCCGGTCCATGAAACGATCGATCGCCTCCTGCCCGACCATCGTGCCGGTCGGGTTGTTGGGATTTGCGATGAAGACCAGCCTGGTCTCCGCGGTGATCGCATCCGCCATCGCCTCCAGATCGTGCGTGAACCCCGGGTCGGGCACCTCCACATACCGCGCGCCGAAGAGCGTGGCCATCAGCTTATAAACCACAAACGCGTGTTCCGCCGCGATCAGCGCGGTGCCGCGGTTGAGGAACGTGTGGCAGAGCAGCTCGATGATTTCATTGGAGCCGTTTCCGAGCACCACATTGCCGCGGTCGAAGCCGAGGGTCTCCGCGATGGCGTTGCGCAGGCGGAAGCCGCCGCCGTCCGGGTAGATGTGGGCGTCCTCCAGTGCCTCGCGCATGGCGGATTTCGCCAGTGGCGACGGGCCGAGCGGGTTTTCATTGGAGGCCACCTTGACGATCCGTGCGGGATCCAGCCCGAGTTCGCGGGCGGTCTCGTCGATCGGTTTTCCCGGCTCGTAGGCCACCAGATCGCACACAAATCGGTTCGCGTAGGAGTCAATCGTCATTGCCCCGGCAGGCTATCCGGCGCCCGTCCCGCGGTCAAATGCCAAGCGTTTCCCCGCGGCGGCGGGCGGAGCGGGTCCGGGAGTCCGGCGGCCCGCCCCACTCTTTGTATTGCACTTTCAGGGCCGATCCCCACACTCCGGTTCATGGACATCGATCTGATCGACGTGCAGTTCGACCTCCGGGCCATCAAGCCGCGTGAACTGGAGGAGGCGTTCGAGGATCCATTTGCGGTGCGGTTCCTGCCCGACAGCGAGCGTGGCGACGGGGCGACCCGTTTTTACACGCTTGGCCGCACCGTGGCCGACCGCTACCTGTTCTGCGCGTTCACCACTGACGGCAAGACCGTGCGGGTGGTGGCCGCGCGCGAGATGTCCGAAACCGAGCGGAAATTCTACGACCGCAAATACGCCGAGTTCCGCTGAGCCACACCGATCCTTGTTTTATGAATTCCGTTTCACGCTGGTCAGACATTCCCGAGTTCGCCGACGAGGCGGCCGAG
>JBIJBN010000271.1:0-2991 GCA_044345175.1 Luteolibacter sp. | reverse complement strand
ATTTGCACGCTCTCTATGGTTACCAGCTGGCATCCTTGACGCGTGCTTCATAACATTCGTTGGCGGGATGTCCGGGGCCGCCGCGATCGCGGCTTCACCCGGCCTTCGAACCATCGTTCGAAGGTCCCTCGCCGCGCTCAGGAAGGGAACATGATCACCGGCTGCGCGGCCGCGATCGACGAGCCATTCCCGTTTCCATCAGGCGCCCGCGAACCAGATGCCCTGGCCGGTCGGCAGGCAGACGATCGGCGAGTTGAGCGATGCCGCAAACTTGTCCACCACAAGCTTGGTGTCCTCGTAGCCGGGGTGGGCATAGTCATCAAATAGGATCACTCCCCCGGCGATAATCCGTCGGCCGAACTGCTTCAGCACTGCGTCGGTGGCAACGGCCGAGTTCAAATCGACATGCATCCAGGCGATCGATTCGGGTGTCGCGTCGCTTCCGAAGGACTCAGGAATCATCCCCTTAACGAGGGTGACGCTGCTGCCCCAGGGCGCGAGGTTCCTTCGAGTCTGAGCCAGGTCGAGATATGAGTAATCGCCGTCATGTTTCTTCTCGCTGGGCAGGAGTAACGTGCCCTGCATGGGCGCCCATGCGTCGTACAGCCGTGCGGAGAAGGCGATGCCTTGGTCCCGCAGTGCAGCGAATGCGAAATGGGCCGTGAGTCCATCGCACACCCCGCACTCGACCACAGGGACGGGCGCCCCGGCTCGTTCGCGGCAGGCACGCCCAGCGAGCGCTGCCGAGACATACACGACGTAGTGCCTCCATGCCAACTGGCCGAGAACCGACTCGCTACTCGAGTTCGCAAACTGCGACAGCCGGAAGTCACCCACCTCCAGCGCCCGGAGCATGCTGGTGTTGGCGGATGCGAAGCCCGCTCCAAGCTTGCCGTGCGGCGGATTCCAGGGCGTGGCGAAGGTCGACATGCCCCAGCCCTGCCACGCCGGCGCGAATCCCAGGTAGCGGCGTGCTGCGCGAACTGGCGGCGCCAAACTGACGGCGAGGGAGCGAGCGAGAGCGCGAATCGAGAGTTCCATGGCGCATGCCTCCTGAAGTCTGCGATCGCGGGGAAGCGAAGGGCCCGTGACCGGGTCGCTCTCATCTGTAAATCGCCAAGGACTTGGTACATGATAACCGTCTCCTCCATGCTTTGCGGTACCGCAGCGGAGGCAAGCGCCGCGAGCCGGACCACCGCGACAGCTTCATCCACGACTTCATAGCGAGGGTCGGCAACTAGGCCACATAGCTCGAGTTGATAGAAAAGAATATCGAGTTCCTGCAGGACGGACTCCGCCGCGGGGGCCATCGCTTTGAGCTAGGCGATGTCACACTCCGCGAAAGCCCTACCCTGCGTGTCTGCCGAGCGTGGCAGCTCGCCCGCACCAACGTCCAGCGTCATAGGGCGCTAGCGAAAATCGAGCTGCGGATCCCCGCAAAGCAAGGCCTGAAAACGTGCATCTCCGACGAGTAGATCCGCGAGGAGATCCGTGCGGCATTCGCATCCACACCCTTCGTCGGCAAAGGTCACCGCAAGGGCTGGGCAAGGCTCCGTCAGGAGCGCCGCGTCCGCACCTCGATGCGTCGGGCGCGTCGGATCATGCGCGACAACAGCGTCCTTGCCCGCGACCGACCGGCCGAGGAGCATGGATCCGAGATGTAGCACCGCGCGATCTCGACCGAGGCTCCCGACGGCATGTGGGCCATTGATGCCCCCGGCTGCCTAACCGACGAGGGAAACGACATGATCATCGTGGCTGTCGAACAGTACACGGGCGAATGCCTCGGTGTTCGCCCCGTGCGGCGCGGTTGGTGATTCGAGGCAATCGAGTGACTGCCTGAGGCGATCCACTTTCTCAAAGGGCTGTTCGAGGATGAGCGTGCGAGGGGCGGCGTGAGAATCAACTTCAACTTGTCTAAGAAATTGGATGTGGTGCATACCTCGTAGCGCTGCCAGTAGTTGCCCAAGTACATGGCCGAGCCTCTCTGTGCGATGCGAGCCGAACTCCTAGTACCGGCAGGTTGCGCGGCTCCGGCATTGCGCCTACAGACGGAATCGATCACTTCGGACGCCTGATAGAACATGAGCATTTGAGGACCTAAGGGGCCTTGTATCTATGGGGGAACATAGAGTCCTCATTTCAGCAGATGACCCCCGATAAACGATGTGACCGCAATTGGACGGCCGATGACAATGACGACCTTTTACATCACCTATCCGAACAGAGGGAAGCTAGAGTAGAAACAAACGCCTCAATCGCTGATGATCTAATTAGGGTTCAATGATCGATCAACTGTGCTCAACGTGGTGCCTGATACGCTAGAACTTGATTTGCCCCATCAATCCGAACATAATGCGCGGCGGTCAATTCGGGCACGTAGGGTTCCCCCTCTGGGGCGCGATCTACTCGCCCCAGTCTGGCCGGCCAGCCTGTACTTCGTCCTATTGTTTGTCGTTCGGCCCGTGTGGGATGTCGTGTTCGGCTCCCCGTTCCTCGGGAACTGGCCCTTCGATCCAGACACATCACTGGCGTTCGAACTGTCGCTTGCTTACGCGGCGCTAAGTTTTATTTCTTTTCTCGTCGGTTACGTGAGCACCGGGGGCGCCGCACTGGGATCATTCCTCCCTCGGCTTCCAGCCACCTGGCGCCAAACCCGCAGTGTAGGTACGGTTGGACTTTTACTCCTATCAGGCGCGGTTTCACTGTGGGCCCTTATCACCTATCACGGCGGCTGGGTCATTTTCACGAGCGACCGAGCCGCAGCACTTACGGCACCGGGGCAAGAGTACCTACGGCAAGGGACGGGTCTCATTCCCGTTTCGTTTCTGTACGCACTCACGCTTTCCATGGGCTGGGGGAGACGGCGCTGGGCCGTCGTTATAGTGGGCGGCGTGACTTTGGCCACGCTTGGAGCGATATCAGGCTCAAAGTTCGAAGCGCTCTATCCGATACTCGCAACCATTTTGACCGTTCACTACTTGGGGGGCA
>JBIJBN010000270.1:0-3004 GCA_044345175.1 Luteolibacter sp. | reverse complement strand
ATGCTCCCGATCTCCAATGACTCCGGCTCAAGCAGGGAGCGGTCCTCGAAGAGCGGGCGGTCAAAACGGGAACCTGCCGCCGCCGAGGCCTTTCATCATGTCCTGCATGCCGGGCATGCCCCCCATCTGGCGCATCATGTTTTTCATCTTGTGGGGCGATTTCATCAGCTTGCGCATTTCGCCGAACTGCTTGATGAGCTGGTTGACCTCCATGAGCGAGGTGCCTGAGCCGGCGGCGATGCGCTGGCGGCGGCGGCCCTTGATGATCTCCGGGCGGCGGCGCTCTTCGGCCGTCATCGAAAGCACGATTGCCTCGGTGCGCTTGAGGCGCGAGGTGTCAAGCGCGCCGCCGGGAAGTTGTTTTTTGATTTTGCCGAAGCCGGGCATCATGCCCAGCAGTCCTTCGAGCGGCCCGAGGTTGCGGATCATGCGCATCTGGTCAAGGAAGTCGGTGAAATCGAACCTGCCCTCCTGCATGCGTTTCACCGAGCGCATGGCGTCCTCCTCGTTCACCTTGGCGGCGACCTGTTCGACCATGCCGACGATATCGCCCATGCCGAGGATGCGGTCGGCCATGCGGTCCGGATGGAACTCGGCGAGTTGGTCGAGTTTTTCGCCCTCGCCGGCGAATTTGACCGGTTTGCCGGTGACGGCACGCATCGAGAGCGCGGCGCCGCCGCGGGCGTCGCCATCGAGTTTGGTGAGAATGATGCCGGTGATGCCGACGGCTGCGTCGAAATGCCTGGCCACGGACACGGCCTGCTGGCCAGTGGCGGCATCGGCGACGAGCAG
This sequence comes from Luteolibacter sp., assembly GCA_044345175.1. Classification (GTDB taxonomy): domain Bacteria; phylum Verrucomicrobiota; class Verrucomicrobiia; order Verrucomicrobiales; family Akkermansiaceae; genus Luteolibacter. The sequence goes on along the minus strand of JBIJBN010000270.1, from coordinate 2,212 downwards.
CGTCTCACCCGGCTGGAGGAAGGCATGCAGGCGCTTGAGCTCGGCGACCAGGCGTTCGTCGATCTCCTGGCGGCCGGCGGTGTCGAAAATGAGGACGGTGCCACGCTGCTGCTCCGCCCATTTCAAGGCGTCCGCGGCCACCTTGACGACATCCGTCTCACCGGCAGGCGGGGTGAAACAAGGCACATCGACCTGTCCGGCGAGCGTGGCGAGCTGGTCGATGGCGGCGGGGCGGTAAAGGTCGCAGGCGACCAGCAGCGGCCGGCGTCCATCGTTTTTGAGGCGTCTGGCAAGCTTGGCGGCGGTGGTCGTCTTGCCCGCGCCGTTGAGGCCGCAGATGAGGATGCGGGCGGGCGGGTTGAGATCCAGCGGGGCCTGGTCACCGCCCAACAGGGCAGCCAGCTCGTCGTGGAAGATCTTGACGATCTGCTCGCCGGGTTTGATCGACTTGAAGACCTGCTCACCCAGCGACTTCTCCTTCACCCGGGCGATGAAATCCCTGGCGACGCCGAACTCGACATCCGCCTCGAGCAGCGCGATGCGGATTTCACGCAGTGCGTCGGCGATGTTTTTTTCGGAGATTTTCCCGACGCCGCGCAGGTTGCGGAAGGTCTTGTCGAGGCTTTCGGAGAGGGATTGGAACATGGTGAAGGGATTGGGGAAATGGATTCCTGCGGGCGGAGATCACTCACCATCCGGCAGATAGGCCGAGCTGCGGTCGATCCGGAACGACCAGTCGAGCGATGACTGCGGGGGCTGGCCGCCGGTGTCCTTCCAGCTCACCGAAACGGTGCAGGAGTCATGGCGCAGGCGGCGGTTCACCTGCCATGCGAACCGGCCGGTTTCCGGAGTGAAGACCGCGGGCACCTCGCCGAATCCGGAGACCCGCATCACGAGCGTGGCGGGATCGATGTGCGCCACCTTGGAGAGATCCGCGGAGATCGCCGGAAGGCGGGTGTTGATCACGGCTCCCGGCTCGGGCGTGACCGGATGGGGTGTGGTTTGGACCAGACTTGGGATCAACCCGTCGGAGACGGCAGGCGCGGCGCCGGGATCCCTGAAAGTGACGGCAAGATCGAAAATCCGGTCATGGTTTCCTAGAATGATATATCTTGGCAGGGTTTCATCGGGGCTGGTGCGGTTCACCTTGCCGGGAATGACGGTGAAGAGGTGGCTGTAGCCGAGTTCCCTGCCGAGCACGAGCATCTCGTCGGTGTGGAAGCCTCCGGGATAGGCGTAAGTGCCGACGTTCACGCCGAAGCGTGATTCGAGGAATGCCTTGGATTCGCCCATTTCGCGGCGGAGGAATGCCTGATAGGCCTGCGGTCCCTTTTGCGCGTGGCGTTTGACGGTCGCGGGATAGGGATGGCTCACGGAATGGCTGCCGATGGTGGCTCCGGAGGCGGTCATCTCGCGGATCATCGCCGATGTGAGCGCCTTGTTGCCGCCATCGACGTAATTCCTGTAAAGATAGATCGTGAAGGGATAGCCGAATTCACGAAGAATCGGAAACGCCTCGGTGTAGACCGATTTCCATCCGTCATCCATGGTGATGAGCAGGGACTTTTCCGGAATGTCCCCCACGCCGTTTTTCCATGCCACGAAGTCGTTGAGCGAAATCACCGCGATGCCGAGCCTGCGGATGGTCTCCATCTGCATGCGGAACTTGGAGGTGCGGATCCGCATCGCGGTTTCCGGAGCGGTGGCTGAGAAATCGTGATAACCCAGGACAGCGACGCGCGCGTCATCACCGGCCATGGCGTGAGGCGGCGTGCCGCCCGCCATGGATGGCTCCGCCGCAGCCAGGCGGACGCCGGCGATCAATGCGGTGGAAAACGCTGTCATCCTCATGGCTGGAGGCAAACTAGCCTTGGCGCGGGTTTTGCAAAGCACGAAGAGGCAATCCGGCGCAGAAGCCCGCAGCCGGATCACCATTGCCGTTGACCCGGCCGCCGCCCGCGGCAAGGCTGCGCCCATGTTCATCGATCATACACGGATTTTCGCCAAGGCGGGTGACGGCGGCGACGGTGTGGTCTCGTGGAGACGTGAGAAATTCGTGCCGCGCGGTGGTCCCGACGGCGGCGACGGCGGCGCGGGTGGCAACGTCGTGCTGGTCGTGGACCCGTCCACGGACAACCTGCGCCAGTATCATTTTGATCCGAAGTTGGTGGCTGGTGACGGCAAGAACGGAGGCGGCGCGCGCAAGACCGGC
>JBIJBN010000269.1:0-3006 GCA_044345175.1 Luteolibacter sp. | reverse complement strand
GCCGCCAAACACGGCACGCCGCTTTATGTCTACTCCGCCACGACGATTCTCGACCATTACCGGCGGCTGGACGCCGCACTCTCGGGAGTGGACCATGAGGTGGCCTACGCGGTGAAGGCGAACTCGAACCTCTCGGTGCTCCGCCTGCTGGCCAACGAGGGCGCCGGCTTCGACATCGTCTCCGGCGGCGAGCTTTTCCGCGTCATCAAGGCCGGCGGCAATCCGGCACAATGCACTTTCGCGGGCGTCGGCAAGACCCGTGAGGAGATCGTTTACGCGCTGGAGCAGGGGATCTATTCGTTCAACGTCGAGAGCGAGGAGGAACTCCGCTACCTCGACCAGGTGGCCGGCTCAATGGGAGTCACCGCGCCGGCCGCTGTGCGCGTGAACCCGAACGTGGACGCCAAAACCCACAGATACATCTCCACCGGCAAGTCCGAAAACAAGTTCGGCGTGGATTTCGGGGCGATCGAGCCGCTCTACGCGCGCGCCGCCTCGGAGTTGCCGAACATCAGGCTGCGCGGACTGCAAATGCACATCGGCTCGCAGCTCACTTCCATTTCACCATTCATCGAGGCGGTGGAGAAAGTCGCCCCGCTGGCACGGACGCTCAGGGAGAGGCACGGCATCGAGTTCTGGTCCATCGGCGGCGGCATCGGCATCATCTACAAGGAGTCGCTCGAATCCGCAGGTGCCGACTGGTGGGAAAGCCAGCCTCCGGACCAGCGGCCGCTCACGATCCGCCAATACGGCGCGGAAATCGTCCCGCGGGTGAGGGATGCCGGACTCAAAATCCTGCTGGAGCCCGGACGCTTCATCGTCGGCAACGCGGGAGTGCTCGTCACACGCTGCCTCTACGAAAAGAAAGGCTCCGCGAAGACGTTCAAGATCGTCGATGCCGGAATGAACGACCTGATCCGCCCCGCGCTTTACGAGGGCCACCACGAGATCATCCCGCTCAAACAACCGGCCGACGCCCGCAGGGTCACTGTGGATGTGGTCGGCCCGATCTGCGAGAGCGGGGATTTCTTCTGCCAGGACCGCGATCTCCCGGATTTCCAGCCCGGCGAATGCGTGGCCCTGATGTCCGCCGGCGCCTACGGCTTCGTCATGGCTTCCAATTACAATTCCAGAACCTTGCCTGCCGAAATCCTCGTCGAGGGCGACTCGGCCACCATCGTCCGCAAACGCCAGACCCTGGAGGACCTCATCCACGGCGAGCTCTGATGCCCACCAGAGCCTGATGCCCAGCCAGAGGGGAGCGCCCCCTCCATGCATCCTTTCGATCCCTCATTCACGACCCCATGCAGGCCGCGGCGAGCTGCACTATTTGATTCCGCATTACATACATTGTCACAATTAGTAAATCGGGGCTTTGGATCGGGAATATCGCCGAATCGAGGCTGGATCGAGCCCCGGCAATGACGCAGGATTTGGCCCGTCATGAGCCGGAAATCGCGCAAAACCGTCAGTTCGCTTGGTGTGTTTAAGAATCGCGCCGGATCAACGCGGCGGCCGCTGGTGCGGATTTACGAGATCCACTCGGCCATTCTGCGCGGCAACTACCCGAATTGTTCGGTCATGGCGGAAATGCTCGGGGTTGAGCGCAAGACCATCCAGCGGGACATCACGTTCATGCGCAACTCGCTGAACCTGCCGGTGGTCTACGACGAGACCTTGCACGGTTATTACTACTCGAGCGACGTTTCGGATTTCCCGGTCTTCCAGACGTCTGCCGAGGAATTGGCAGGCCTGTTTCTTGCCAGGCATGCGCTCGAGTCCATGCGCGGCACGGCACTGGCCGATACTCTTAAGGGTGTTTTCTCCAAACTCACGCGTGGCATGCTCGGCCAAATCGAGTTTTCCTGGGGAGATCTCGACGAGGCGTTTTCCCGCAAAATCGTTGAGCAAAACCCGCGCGATGTGAAACGCTTTGGTCAAATTGCGCAATCCATTCTAAATCAATCAATCATATCGTTTTTTTATCTAAAATTAGGAGCAGATTCCAGCGAGCTGAGAAGGGTTCAGCCACTGCATCTCGGCGAAGTCGATGGCGGCTGGTATCTCATTTCCCACGATCTGGATCGCGATGCCCTGCGCACTTTCGCGCTGCCGAGAATGAGCCGGTTGAAAATTTCAAACAAACGTTTTGAGCGGCCGATTGGTTTTGATGGTCGCGAGCATTTGAAACAAACGTTTGGAATCTGGCATGTGGCTGGGGATGATTCGAGGCAGATGGTCCGGGTGGAATTGAAGAATTATGCCGCGCGTCTTGCGCAGGAGCGGCGCTGGCATCCGACGCAGGAATTGCTGGCACTCAATGCGAAAGGCACGCGTGTCGAGGTTCGGTTTGAAGTGGGCCGCCTGGAGGAAGTGATGCGATGGGTTCTGGGTTTTGGCCGGCAGGCGAAGGTGTTGGGCCCGCCGCAGCTGGTGCGAATGATCCGCGAAGAGGTGCGGGCGATGAATGACGGATGAGTTTTTCCGCGCGCATGCCCGGACCTGACACATGGACAAACCACGTTTCGCAGTTAGGATGGCGGCCATGCGACTGATGATTTTGTGCTTTTGGGGTGTTTCGCTGCTGACTGCGGCCGGGGCTGCCGGTCCGGATGAGGTGAAGCAGCAGGCGGTGGCCGGAGAGGCGGCGTCGAAACCGCAGCCCCCGGTGGTGCGCGAGGCCTCCGTGGAGATCGGCGGGAGCAGGATCCCCTATCGCGTCACCACCGGAAAACTCCAGATCAAGCAGGATGACGGAAAACCCCGGGCGTCCATTTTCCATACCAGCTATGAACGCAGCGATGTGAAGGACACCGCCTCGCGTCCGGTGATGTTTGCGTTCAATGGCGGCCCGGGCTCTTCGGCGGTGTGGCTCCATATCGGCATGCTGGGGCCGAAAATCATCCGTCTTCCGGGTGATGGCACCAGCGCCCCTTCGCCGCCGGTGCGAGTGGAGGACAATCCGCACAGCATCCTGGATGTCTGCGATCTGGTTTTCATCGATCC
>JBIJBN010000150.1:0-5528 GCA_044345175.1 Luteolibacter sp. | reverse complement strand
GCACCGCCGATGCGGCGGACCAGCTCCGGCCGGTCGCTCACGGCATTGGCCAGCTGGTGCCAGTGACCAGGCGGGGTTTCCGATTGCGGGCCATCCGCCCAGTATTCGGCGATCACCCGCGCATAATCGCCCAAGCGCACCGGATTCTCCCCATACGGTTGGCCGCTCACGTGGTTCAGCGGATGCCCGCCGCCCTCATCGCTGCCCAGCGGGTTGTTGCCGAGACGGCCCGGGGAAATGTCCACCACGGCCGTGCTGTGGAGATGGCTGCTGGCGATGAGCAGCGCAAGCATGTCGGATTTCACCACGGCATCCGTCGGACTCTGCTGGCCGCCGAAGCTCAATCGCGAGGGCCCGCCGAAGGGATCGAGCCAGGGTTTCGTAGGATCCTCGCGCTCCAGGCTGAAGGGCGTGACGGCCAGCCCCTGCACGCCGAGAAACGATTGCGAGCCACCCGGCAAGGGCAGGCCGTTCTGCGTGAACTGCGCGGAAAACGACAGCGGTTGCCAGAAATTCGGATGGGTGGCGGGTGGGATACCCGCACCGAGTGGCATGTTGCGCTCGAAGCGCCCGTTCGTGCCCATCACCGCCATCGGCCACGCGAGGTTCGGATTCACGCTGCTGTTGTAGGCCTGCGGATAGGCGGTCTGGGAAAACCCATCACCAGCACCCCAGTCGAGCACCGTCTGGGCGCAGCGCTTGCCAAGCTCCTCCGGTGTGGCGGCCTCCGTGATGGCCAACTGCGCCACTGCGGGCGAACCACCCACCGCGAGCATCCGCGCATCCAAGGCGGCAAGGATGCCGGTGTCCTCCGGATCTTCCAGGTGCCGCGCCCGCAGCAGGCGGTAGGCCGCATAGTGGATCGCCACCTGCCGCGCCGCCTCCACCTCGTCATCCGGCAGCGCCAGCTTTTCATGATGCAGGTAGCCCACCGCCGCCGGATCAAAGGCCGCCCACGCATTCCACATCGCCGCCGCCAGATGGAACAAGTTCCGCGCATGACGCGGCGGATGCGGCACCGTCAACCGGATGGCAGAAAGGGCCTGCTCGTTCCAAATGCGCGCGGCAGAGGGGCTTTCCTGAGCTAGAGCAGAAGACGCCAGCAGGCAGCCGATGAGAAGACGACAACCAAAACTCCGCAAGCCACGCGTGCACTCCGCGCTTGAAGCGGTTTTCACCCTCCTTTTTGGAAGATCATTCAGCATCGGACCATCCCTAAAAATCCAGACTCCCCCGCTCCCAAGCCACTGGAACCACCCATCAACAGCGACCCGCCCACGGCTTTCAAGCCGGAGTCCACCGACCTACTTGCTGCGGGCGGGCCTTGGTGCGCTTTGTCAGGTCCGCCAGGCAGACCTGAGCGGGATGGCGGCCGGTTCAGTCCCCTGCTCTCCGCCGGGACATCCATCCTGATGGGTCTGAGCTGCGGGCAATACGGAACCCGATGTTGTTGTTCTGGTTCGTCGGGTTGTTGTTGTTGCGGTTCGCGGCGCGGCAGTTGTTCGCGTTGTTGTCCCAGCTGCCGCCCCGGTTCACCCGGTTCGTGCCCGATGGCCGACATCCAAGGGTTTTCCAGCACATTGCACCGGAAAGTATGCGAACGGGCCGGCAGCACAAAGGCCGTCAGCGCCGTGAGCCGTTGCTGCACCTGGCTCTCTGCGAGCAGGCCGTTGGCGTGCAGCTGCGCCAAAACGGATAGCCGCCGCCGGTAGCGCAGCTTGCTCCGCCGATTCAGCACCGTGTGGCTTGGGAAAATCCGGTAGCCGAGGAAATCCATGCCCCGTGCCGATGGCTGCGGCGCTGGCGGGTGCTTGAGCGTGAGCCCCAGCTCACCCATCACAAAGTCCCGGATTTCCTGACCAAGCTTCACCATCGCCGCCTTGTCATCGCCCCAGCACACAAAGTCATCCATGTAGCGGGCATACGCTTTCACTGCCGGGTGCCCGTGGCAGAACCGATCCAGCGGACCGAGATAGAAATTCGCCAAATGCTGGCTGGTCAGACTGCCGATCGGAAGCCCCTGCCCTTCCTCTCCATGATGCCCACGGATCAATTCCTCCAGCCATTGGAGCACGTCCGGATCCTTGAACACCCGGTGCAAGCGGGCAATCAAATGCCCGTGGGGGATCGACTCGAAATACTTCCGGATGTCCAGCTTCAGGTGCCACGGGCAGGCCCGTGCCGCCTTTTCCGCTGCTGCGATGGCAGCCAGGCGTCCCTTCCCCTTGCGGCAGGCGTAGCTATGGTGGATCGATTGCCGCTCCAGCACCGGTTCGCACACGTTCATCAGCGCGTGGTGAAACACCCTCTCTGGAAAACGCGCCGCATGGATCGTCCGCCGCTTGGGATCGTGGACCTCAAACACATGATAGCGCCCGGTTTCGAAACTGCGGTCGATCAAGGACGCGCGCAGCTGGGCAAGCTCTTGATCCAGATTCCCGGCAAACCGCCGCACCTCCTGCTTCCAGCGTTTTCCCCTTGCTGCCTGATGGAAAGCCCGCACCAGGTTTTCCCGCTCAAGAATGGCGCCCCATAAATTCCCCGCTCGCTTCATGGCGCAGCTCCTTTCTCCGCAAGCAGATCCAGAAACCGCTTGCCGTATTTCTCAAGCCGGGACGCACCGATCCCGGGGATCGCACCCAGACCTGCCAGTGTGTCCACTTTTCCTGTCACCATCGCCGCCAACTGCTCGTTGGTGAAGATGCTGTAGGCGGGAATCGCCTCCTTCTCCGATAGGGCCTTACGCAGGTCCCGCAGTTTCACGAACTGGGCAAAATCGCCTTCGCTCAGAACCTCCTTGTAGTCCACCTTCGGGGTCGTGGAGCCACCACTGCGGCTGCGATCCGTGCCCAGCACCCCATCCAGATACTCAATGCAAAACGCCCAGAAGGAATCCTCGCCGTTGGAGACAAACTCTTTCTTCACCGACGCAATCCGGCAGCTCCGGAGGAGCTGGTTCAGCCCCTCCTTCGCACTGCCCTGCCCGTTGGCAGGAATCTGCATGAACTCAAATGGCATGGCTAGGTTTTTGAAAAAAATATTTTATCAGGGGCTACGCCCCTGAACCCCAGGCTTGTTTCATGAGTTTATGTCTCAGCTCTCTCAGACCGCTCCACTTCGTTGCCGGCGCTCGTCCCTCGCTAGGCTACTCCGTTTCGCTCTGCTTGGCTAGGGGACTGAACTGCGGGCAATACGGAACCCGATGAAGTTGTAACGGCTCGTCGGGCCGCGGTTGTTGCGGCTCGCGGCGCGGCAGTAGTACGCGCTGAAGTCCCAGCTGCCGCCCCGGCCCACCCGGTACGTGCCCGATGCAGCACCCCGTGGATCCGTCGCCCCATTCACATAGGTCGATGCCCCATACCAGTCCCAGCACCACTCATACACATTACCGGCCATGTCGTGCAGCCCATATGCATTCGCTGCGAACGAGCCCACTGGCGAGGTGTATGGGTACGATCCCGATGCGTACGTCGGGTGGCTGCCACTTGTTCCCGATTGATATGATTCGCCACCATTGTTCGAGAAATTCGCTTGGCTGTGGCTAATGGTATCCGTGCCCCAGGGGAAGCGCTTGCCACTCACGCCACCGCGCGCCGCTTTTTCCCACTCCGCCTCGGTCGGCAAGCGATAGCCATTCGCACTCCAGTTCACAGTGGGTGCCGTGGTCCCGGTTTTCATCACCGATCCACTCACAGTATAGCAGGGCGTGAGCCCCTCCTTCTCGCTCCGTGCATTGCACCACTTGATCACATCCCACCAACTCACTGTCTGCACAGGGTGGTTCGCGGCTTTGCCTGCACCCGTTGCCAGATCCGTGTAGCCATTCGCAGCCGCCCAGGTCCGCACTTCGTCCCACAAGGCCTTCGTTACCTCGTTCTTGCCCATGTAAAAGGCGCTCACCGTCACCGAAACGGAGGGAGCGTTGGTATCCGTATCACCGCTGGTGCGGCCCATCTGGAAGGCTCCGGCGGGGATCAGGGCAAGATCCGCCGGGGTGCTGCTGCCCACCGTCACCGTGGCGAGCGTCGAATCCACCGTCCCGGCGGCATTCGTGATCCGCACCCAGTAGGTCGTCGTCGCCGTCAGCGCAGGCGTGGTGAACGAAGCGGAGTTCGTCCCCACCGGAGTCGTCGTCGTTCCCACCGCTCCCTGATACCATTGATAGGTCATAGGGGCCGTGCCGGTAGCGGTCACCGTGAGCGTCGCGGTGCTGCCAGAGTTGATGGTGGTTGAAACAGGTTGCGTGGTGATCGCAGGGCGCTGGGTTACCGTCACGGTCGCCAGAGTCGAATCCACGCTGCCAGCCGAGTTGCTAACTCGCACCCAGTAGGTGGTGGTGGCCGTTAGCGCGGGTGTGGTGAACGAAGCTGAGTTCGCACCAACGGGGGACGTCGTCGTTCCCACCGCTCCCTGATACCATTGGTAAGTCAGTGGAGCCGTGCCGGTGGCGGTGACCGCAAGGGTGGCGGTTTCCCCGGAATTGATTGTCGTGGAGTCCGGCTGCATCGTGATGCCTGGTGCTACCGGGATCGTGACCGTCACGGCAGCCGAGTTCAGGATGCCGTCTGCATTGCTGATACGCACCCAGTAGGATGTGGTGGCCGTGAGGGCGGGCGTGGTGAAGTTCGGCGAGTTGGTGCCCACCGGCGTGGTCGTCGTGCCGACCGCGCCCTGATACCATTGATAGGTCATGGGTGAGTTGCCGGCCGCGGTGACCCGCAGGGTGGTGGTGGTTCCGCTGGCGATGGTGGAGGATGCGGGCTGGGTGATGATGGCCGGTGCGGTGAGGCTGACGAGCGGCCCGCGAGCGACGCGGAAGCCATCACTTGGGTTGGCCGGTGTGGGTGCTTGTGAACCACGGTGCATCGAGCGGGAATCTTCCGCGCCGGCCTCCGAGCTGCCGCCGCGGATCACGCGGTTGGTGCCGGTGGCAGGGCCCCGCGGGTCCAAGGCATTGTTGGAGTAGTAGGCGGCATCATACCAGTCCCAGCACCACTCGCGGACGTTGCCGGAGGTATCGTGCAGCCCGTAGTCGTTGGCAGCGAAGCTGCCGATGGGCGATGTGAATGGCGAGGGTGCCACCGCGTAGGACGGGTGCTGGCCGCGGGTGGGGCTCACATCGTAGCTGATCGAGCTGCTACTGAGATAGTTCGCCTGGCTGTGGCTGATCGTATCACCCCATGGGAAACGCCGGTCGCTGCGGCCGCCGCGTGCGGCTTTTTCCCACTCCGCCTCGGATGGCAGGCGGTAGCCGTCCGCGCTCCAGTTCACCGTGGGGATGGACGTGCCGGTTTTCATCACCGCGCGGTTGTCGATGTAAACCGGTGTGAGGCCCTCCTTTTCGCTGCGCGCGTTGCACCACTTCAGGGCATCGAACCAATTGATGCCGTGGGCCGGGTGTTCCGGTGTCTTGCCGCCCGCCTCCGGCAGGTCGGTGTAGCCATTGGTGAACGCCCAGGCGCGCACCTCATCCCACAGCGCCTTGCTGACCTCGAATTTTCCGATTTGGAACGCGTAGGTCTTCACTG
>JBIJBN010000182.1:0-4550 GCA_044345175.1 Luteolibacter sp. | reverse complement strand
GTGGCGGGTGGGGCGTTGCCATCAGCATCGCCGCTGGTGCGGCCCATGGTGAAATTCCCAGATGGCACCAGCGACATGGCATCGACCGTGGCGGCGATGGAATCCACGCTGCCTGCGGCATTCGAGACGCGCACCCAGTAGCGGGTGGTGGCCGTCGGGGCCGGGGCAGTGAATGAGTTTGCGTTCGATCCCACCGGGTTGGTAGTGACGCCGACCGCGCCCTGATACCATTGGTAGCTGAACGGCGAGGTGCCTGCGGCGGCCACGGTCAGGGTGGTGCTGGTGTTGCCGACGACGGACGTCGATGCGGGCTGGCTGGTGATGGTGGGTGGCACCACATTGGCGAGCGGGCTGCGGGCGACGCGGAAGCCGGTGGTGAATCCGCGGTTCGTCGGGCTGCTGTCGGAGCGGCTCCCTGCACGGCCGTGGCTTGCGTTCCAGCCCCAACTGCCGCCGCGGATCACGCGGTTCGTGCCGGATGCAGCACCCCGTGGGTCTGACGCGCCGTTCACATACGCCGATGCCCCATACCAATCCCAGCACCACTCCCACACATTGCCTGCCATATCGAAAAGCCCGTAGCCATTCGCAAGGAAACTTCCGACCGGAGCCGTGTAAATGGACGTTCCATCGTTGTAGGCAGGGTGATGGTTGTTCACTGATCCGCTGGAGTCATAGCTTAAGGATGATGATGCGAGGTAATTCGCCAGGCTGTGGCTGATCGTGTCCGTGCCCCATGGGAAACGTTTTCCACTCAGTCCTCCACGCGCGGCTTTCTCCCACTCCGCCTCGGTCGGCAGGCGGTAGCCGTTGGCGCTCCAGTTCACTGTCGGGACTGTGGTTCCGGTTTTCATCACCGCTGCGCCCACCGTGTAGCAGGGTGTGAGCCCCTCCTTTTCACTGCGCGCATTGCACCATTTCACCACATCCCACCAACTCACCGACTGCACCGGGTGGTTGGCGGCCTTGCCGGCTCCTGTAGCCAGATCCGTGTAGCCATTCGCCACCGCCCAGGTCCGGACTTCGTCCCAGAGTGCCTTGGTGACTTCGTTTTTGCCCACGTAGAAGGCACTGACGTTCACGTCCACCGGCGGTGCGTTGGAGTCTGTATCTCCGCTGGTCCGGCCCATGGTGAAGCTGCCGGCGGGGATCAATGACATGTCGTCCGGGGTGCCGATGCCATCGTCCGCAGTGACCTCGAATCGCATCGTGCGGCTGAACTGCTGCGGCCAGTCGGCCCCGGCGTCCCAGACGATGGATTTCCCGGTTCCGGTGGAAAACGGCCCGCGGATGGCACCGCTGAGGGTGTTGGCCGGCACGTTGAAGGTGGTGCCGCCATCGTTGGAAATCCGCAAGCTGCTGGTGACTGCGGGAGTCACTGCACTGACATCGTAGCGGATGTCCACCAGCCGCGTGCCGGGGCGTTGGCTGGCCGTGAGGTTCGCCACCAGCGGTGTGCTGTATGGGCGCAGGAGAGTGACCATCAAGCCATAATTGCCGGTGGCCCCATCGTCATCGGTGACCGTCAGGGTGACCAATGTGTCGCCATAAGGCAGGGTCACACCTGGGCTGAAGCCGTTGGCCGAGCCACCGGCCCAGCTCCATGCGTATCTGGTGATTGTGCCATCGATATCCGCGCTGCCAGCCGCCGAGAGCTGCACCGAGCGGCTCGCGTGATCGACCACCGTGGCGCTGGCGTAGGCGGATGGCGGCAGGTTGACACCGCCGGTTTCCACGGTAACCCCGGCATCATTGATCGTTTGCAGTGCGCTGATGTTGGACTGGTTGGAGGAATCCACCGCGAGCGAGTTGAAATCGAGGCTGGGGAGGTTCGGCGCATCCACGAAGATGAAAAAGGAATTGCCGGAGGTGTCCGTGAGTGTCTGCGCCACGAGCCCGTAGGGCGTCTGGCCCGGTCGGCGGACATCGACGTAGAGGCAATACATCGGTGTGATTTGATCCAGCACTACCCACAGCGCGGCGGCGTCGGTGAAATTGTTGCGGCGGATGTCGAGGACGCGCAGGTTGGTGGCGTATTCCAGGCCGGTGAGGTCGGTGATGCCGAGCCCGTTGATGCGGAGCGTGGTGAGCGTGAGCAGGTCCAGATCCGTGATCGCTCCGGTCGGCTTGGCGAGCGCCTTGCGGAGTTCAGCCAGCAGGATCGGATCCGGGATGGTGACTTCCGTGGCGGATGCCTGCACCTTGATGGTGGCAGCGGCGGAGCTCACGCTGCCGAAGGAATTGCTCACCCGCACCCAGAAGATGGTGGTTGCGGTGAGCGCGGGAGTGGTAAAGCTGGCGGAATTGATGCCCACAGGTGCTGTGGTGACACCGGCCGCGCCCTGATACCATTGGTAGGCCAGCGGCGCGCTGCCCCGTGCATTGACGCTGAGGGTGGCGGTGCTGCCGGTGAGCGTCGTGCTGGACACTGGTTGCGTGATGATCGATGGCGGAGAGGAAACGACCGCCACGGTCACCGCCTCGGAATCCACGCTTCCGACGGAATTGGTCACGCGCACCCAATAGCTGGTGGTTTGCGTCAGTGCGGGAGTGGTGAAGCGGTTGGAGTCACTGCCCACCGGCATCGTCATCGTGCCCACAGGGCCCTGATACCATTGATAAGACAGCGGCGACATTCCGTTGGCCGCGACCGTGAGGGTGACGGAGGAGTCACTGGGAATCGTTGACGATGCGGGCTGCGTGATGATCAGCGGAGGATCGGGCGGGAGGAACCTCACCGTCACCGATGCCGCCCCGGAATCCGCACTGCCTGCGGCGTTGCTGACCCGCACCCAATAAGTGCCGCCGGAGCTTGTGCTGAACGCATTTCCCGTTCCAACAGGCTGGCTGGTGTCGCCGGGCGATCCCTCATACCATTGGTAGCTAAGTGGGTCCGAGCCGCTGGCGGTGACGTAGAGCGTGGCCGATTCGTATTCCCAGATTTCCCTCGAGTCTGGATGGCTGATGATGGAGGGAGGAACGATCACCGTGACCGTGGCCGCCTCGGAATCCACGCTGCCCGCGGAGTTGCTCACGCGCACCCAGTAGCTGGTGTCCGAGGAAAGCGCGGGCGTGGCGTAGAAACTCGAGTTGATGCCCACCGGGGTGTTGGTATCCGGGGATTCGCCTTGATACCATTGATAACTCAGCGGCTGCGAGCCGCTTGCGACCACTGTGAGGGGGGTGGTGCCTCCACTATTGATCGTGATTGACGCAGGTTGGGTGGTGATCGCGGGAGGCGAGATCACTGTGACCATGGCCGCCTCGGAATCCACGCTGCCTGCGGAGTTGCTCACGCGCACCCAGTAGCTGGTGTCCGTGGAAAGCGCGGGCGTGGCGTAGAAACTCGAGTTGATGCCCACCGCCACCGGGGTGCTGGTATCAGGGGATTCGCCTTGATACCATTGATAGCTCAGCGGCTCCGAGCCGCTTGCGACCACTGTGAGGGTGGTGGTGCCTCCGCTGTTGATTGTCACGGATGCAGGTTGGGTGGTGATGGCGGGCGAAGTGACGGTCGGAATCGCACTGCGGGCCACCCGGAAGCCGGTGCTGTTGGTGAAGCCGGTCGGGAAATTCACACTTCGGTTCGCCGCGCGGGCCAATTGGGCGTTGTCAAACCAACTGCCGCCCCGCAAGACCCGGTAATCACCGGTTGCGGGCCCCTTGGGATCGGTCGGGCCATTCAGATATGACGGCCCCCACCAATCCCAGCACCATTCCCACACATTGCCCGCCATGTCATGCAAGCCGTAGCCATTGGGCGCGAAGCTGGCTGTCGGCGCGGTGAATGCACCCGTGCCGGTGGCATACGTTGGGTGGTATCCGGTGGTGCCTGTTGCATATGCCTCGCCGCCATTGTTTTGGAAATTCGCCTCGTTATGGCTGATGGTGTCGCTGCCCCACGGGAAGCGCAGCCCGGCCACCCCGCCGCGTGCCGCTTTTTCCCACTCGGCTTCGGTTGGCAGGCGGTAGCCATTCGCATTCCAGTTCACGGTCGGGACTGTTGTGCCGGTTTTCATCACCGCACCACCCACCGTGTAGCAGGGTGTGAGCCCCTCTTTTTCGCTCCGCGCGTTGCACCACTTCACCGCGTCAAACCAGCTGATGGTTTGGACCGGGTGGCTGAGTGCCTTGCTGACACCTGCTCTCAAGTCCGTGTAGCCGTTGGCGATTGCCCAGGTGCGGACCTCGTTCCACAAGGTTCTTGAGACCTCATGCTTGCCGATCATGAACGCGGACAAGGTGACGGTGATCGCGGGCGGCGCGTTGTCATCCGTATCGCCACTGGTGCGGCCCATGGTGAAACTCCCCGCGGGGATCAGGGACATGTCGGCCGGCGGGATGACAGGATCATTTGCGAAGGCCGTCAGGAAGCCGGCATGAATCCAGACGGCGCAAGCCAACAGCAGGGTGGGCAGGGGTTTCATGGCTCGGAGGAGTGGGAATGGAGAGGTGTGCATCGGCGTGGGGAGGAATCAGCGGGAAGAAATGAAAACCATGGAGGACGGACCCGTAAAAACGCATGGCGGCCGCTGTGGAAGTGGCATGCT
>JBIJBN010000267.1:0-3028 GCA_044345175.1 Luteolibacter sp. | reverse complement strand
CCCATCGCGCGCAGGCCGACAGCGCACACGGCGGTGATCGAAAGATAAATCCTCAGCAGCGCGAGCGATGTGTCATGGATGCGCGCCATGCCGGATTCCCCGCCGCGGAATGAGGATTCGTTTTGAAACAGCGATTTCGAGCCGATGCCCAGATAGGAAAGCACCGCTACGAACAGCACCAGGATGCCAATGCCGCCGAGCCACTGGGTGACCGAGCGCCACAGCAACAGGCCGCGCGGCCAGGCCTCGATGTCGGTCATCACCGAGGAACCGGTGGTGGTGAAACCGGACGCACTCTCGAAAAACGCCCCGGCCCAGTCCAGATGCGGCGCGCAAAGCATGTAAGGCAGGCCGCCCACCGCGCTGCACAAAAGCCAGCCGAGCCCCACCACCAGCACCGCATCGCGCCGCGGAATGCGCAGCACCCGCATTTTCCATCCGCCCGCCATCACCAGTGCCGTGGCGAGCAGGCTGGTGATGCCCGCGGCCCGGAACAACGCCGCCATCGCCTGCCGATCCCCGCTGATCACATCGAGCCGCGCGAACACCCCGCAGGCAAGCATGGCAAGTGCCACCAGAAACAACAGCATGCCAGTGATGCGCGTGACAATCGGGAAATTCATGGGCGCGGCGTTCAGGCCTCCAACTGGCGGACAAATGCCTTGAGCGAATCATGCGAGACAACCGCGTAAAGGTGGTCGCCCGCCAGCAGCACGTCATCAGGCCCGGGCACTTCGGCATGGATGCCGCGCAGCTGGCCCACCAGCACCACTCCGGCCGGCCACGCCACCTCGTGGACCATGTGCCCCGCGGCGATCGATCCCTTGGCCACGCGGATCTCGATCAGCAGCGCGCCCTCGAGTTGCTTCATCACATGGTAGCGGTCGGTGGTGATGAAACGCTGGATTTCCCGGCGGGTCGCCTCGCGCGGGCTGACTGCGGCACGGATGCCCAGATGATGGCCGCTGGTGGAAATCGCCGCCGCGTAATCCGCGCGGTGAATGAGCGTCAGGCAGTTCCCCACACCCAGCGTGTGCGCCTGCAGGCATGACATCACGTTGTCCTCGTCATCGGCGCTGGTGGCGATGAAGAAATCCGCCTCCCCCACCTGCTCCTCCTCCAGCTCCGCAACCATGGTGGCATCCGCATGGATGACGGTCGTGTTCGACAAGCGGTCGGTCAGCTTCGCGCAGAGCGCGGCGTCGCGCTCGAAAACACGCACGGTGCAGTCCACGCTCTCGAGCATCTGCGCCAGCGTGAACCCGTATTCATTGCCGCCGAAAATCACGACCCGCAGCTTCTCCTGTTTCTCCCTCCTGCCCTGGAGCCGCTCGGAAAAATCCCGCAGCTTGCGCGGCTCGCCGAAAATCGTCACCACATCGCCCGCCTGCAGGATGCTCTCGGCATTCGGCACCGCATGGTTTCCGCCGCGCGACACCATCGCCAGCCGGATGCCCCGCGGCACATTGAGCTTGCGCAGGCTGAGACCGCAGGCGTCCGCCTTGTCGCCGATCCTGACCTGCTGCAGCTCGATGCGGCCGCGGGCGAGTTCCTCGATTTCAAGCGAGTCCGGATTGCGCACGTATTTGGCCAGCTCGATGGCCGTCAGCCGCTCCGAACTGAACAGGTGGTCGATGCCGAAGTGCCCCTTGAAATCGAACAACCACTCCTCGCGCTGCAGCCCCGGATGCACGCGGCTGATCACCTTGGCCACACCCATCTTCTTGGCCACCGAGGCGGACATGAGATTGGCGGTGTTCGACGAGGTGAGCGCGAGAAACAAGGCGCACTCGCCCACATCCGCCTCCACCAGATCCTCGATGCTCGATCCGTTGCCATGGATCACCTTGGCATCGATCACCTGCTCCAGCTCCCCGGCAAGCGCGGCATCCTTTTCAATCACCGAGATGTTGTGAGCCTCCTGGGAGAGGCGGGACGCCAGATAGCGCCCGATCTCGCCCGCGCCGACGATGATGATGTTCATGCAAATCCGGCCGGTTGGATACCCACCGGCCGGTGCAGGCTAGGAAACCGCTCCCGGCGCGGCAATCCCAAAAGGGCCACACCCCGCAGTCACAGCCACACCCCACAGTCACAGCCACACCCCGCAGCCACATCCGCAGCCACATCCGCAGCCACACCCACAGCCACACCCCGCAGCCGCGCGGCGCGCGCCAGCCATCAGACCCATGGTGCGGCCGGCCGGGCGCGTGGCCATGGCTCCAATGTGCCGGGCGCGTGTTCCTCCATCCGCCGCTGCTGCGCGCTTACCAGTGCAACAAGCGGCTTACAGCGGCGCGCAAGGCGGTCTCGAGAATCGCCGCTTCGCCATGGGCGAGTGGAATGACGACTTTGCGCAGCGATTTGTCCGCCGCGTCCTGGCGGGACACGCTGACCAAATACGGTGCCCGGTCCGGCTCCGCGCGCAGGCTCAACTCGAAGGCGCTGTTGGCCTTCTCGGACTGGTGGAACAGTTTCACCTGCGGCTGGCGGCCTTGCAGCGTGGCCAGCACCTGGCCCAGATCCGACAAGCCCCACTTCATGGTGATCTTGTTTTCCCAGTCGAACTGCTTCTCGCCCATCTGTAGCGCGGCATCGACAAAAACCGCGGCTTTGGCGCGGTTCAAACTGAAGCGGACCACCCCGCCGGCACCGCGGGAGTTCGGCTTGTAAACCGCATAGTCCACGGTGCGCCCGGCCGTGGGCGCGGATGCCGGTGTGGCAGGGGCGGGTGATCCATTGACGGGGGGCTCTTGAGGGATGGTTTTCATGACGTGATCGGTTGATGTGCGGGAGCAGCCTGACCCATGGCGCGCCACATTGCAAGAAAAATATGTTCATTTGAACACTTTTTTCGGAATTCCGATTCCCATTCCCTTGGCCGCGCAAATCGATCTTGGCCGTTCGTCCCGCCGCGGGCAGGCTTGGCCGGTGATTTCACGGGTGTTGATCGATGGCCCCTCGGAACTGGTGTTTGATTACGCGGTGCCGGAGGGTCTGGATGTGCGGCCTGGTTGCAGGGTGCGGG
>JBIJBN010000266.1:0-3063 GCA_044345175.1 Luteolibacter sp. | reverse complement strand
CAAACGCGACCGGACGTGGGATCGCCGCCGTCGTCGAGCATCACCCAAGGCTGGCCGCATGCCTCAAGAACCGTGGTCGCGCGGTGCAACTGGCTCCGCGATCTCACAAACACCCCGGTTTCATGCGGCAGGATCCCGTCGCGCTGCAATTCCCCGAGCCACCCGCTGAGGAGACGTCCTTCCTCCTCTTCGCTTTCACAGATGCGGATGACCGGTGCCGGCCCATTGAAGACCGATACCGTGTCTTGTCGCGCCTCGCGGTTGCCATCGGCGTCGCTCACTTCGGAGCCGAGCAAGCGATCGGCAGTGGCGCGGATCTGGTGCGAGGTGCGGTAGTTCACCCGCAGCGTGCGCGATCTGCCGCGGATATCCACGCCGAGTGATTTCCAGGAGAACGGTTGTTGGAAAATGCGCTGGCCCGCATCGGCGGCGAAAAACAGCGAGTCCGGACGGCCGCCACCGATCGCGGCGAAGAACCGGAGTTCCGCAATCCCGAGATCCTGCGCTTCATCGACGACGATGAAATCATATGGCCGCGTGCCGACCTGCGCATGGTGCCTTGCGAGACGCGTGAACAACGCGGCACGGGTGACGAGCCCGCGCGCATCCAGCGTCCCGCGGGCTTGCTCGTAGATCGCCCAGAGCGTGCGGCGCTTCGCTTCGGCGAGCCGCGTCCTGCGGCCGAGCCGCGGCACATCGCGATAGCCTTCCCACGAATCCAGTTGCCACGCGTCGACCACATGATCCCACTCGGCCATGAGAAAGATGTCGGGAAACCCGTGGCCCGCGTGGGCTGCCGCCGCACCGCGCACCGCGTCGCGCACCGCCTCGCGCGATGCCGTCTGCGGCTCGCCGATCGCGGCGCGGTGGAGGCGCAAGCCCGCGGCATCGAGCGACATCACCTCGATGCGCTCGCCAAGCCGCGGTTCGTTGCCGATCAGCCGAGTCAGCCTGCCCTGCAGCGCCCGCGCCAGCGCGTCATTGTAGGTGGTCAGCAACACGCGCGCATCGGCGTGCGTGCGCGCGAGATGCGCCACCCGGTGGAGCGCGACGATGGTTTTTCCCGTTCCTGCCGAGCCGCTCACCCGCGCGGGCCCGCCGAAGGCGCGGCCGACCCACTCGCGCTGTTCGGGATGCAGAAAAACCGCCCATTTGTCCCAAGGAGATTCCATCGCACGCTGGAGTTCCTCAAGGTTGGTCATCACGCGGAAGCGGCGCTGGGCGTCCGGGTGCTCGAATGGGTCGGCGGCCGGTGTCTCGGGCTTGGCAACCCGCGGTTTCCCTCCCGTCGCGAGTTCGAGCAAGGCCTCGGCCGCCTCGGCCGGCAAGCGGTCGGCCAGCAGCAGCAGGGTGTCCTCCGTGGCCTGCCTGACGTCATCCAACCACTCCGCGGGCACCCCGTAGCCGAGCAGTTCCCCGTCGGTGTGACGCGCGAACAAGGCCGGCTTTGGCGGCACCGGTGTTTCCTCGTGCACATAGACCGGCACGAGGATCTCGGTGACCTTCTCGCGAATCTCGACGAGCTGCGCGGCCCCGGTCGCGGGGTGGGTTTCCAGCTTGCGCCGCTCGGCCCATGCGTAGGCCTTGTCGTGGTGATCCACATAACACAGCAGCAGGCTCCCGGCCGTCTTGTGGACGATGATCCGGAGGTCTCCGCTCACCCGCACCGACCAAAAGTGCTTGTCCTTCGCCTTGTCGAGCTTGTGAAAGCTCATGCCGTTGCCCGCCGGATTCATCTGCAGGTCGAAGGCCGTCGTCTTCGCCGCCTTCTGCTCGTCGCCGGTGAGGCGGGCAAGGCTGTCGGTGAAGGTGTCGGAGATCAGGAAGTTCATGGGTCCATTGGACGTTTTCAAACAACCTCATTGCCGCCATTCGTCTCCTGGCATGATGCGTTTCATGAACTCATCAAACAAGGGGACGGTGAAAGCCGTGTCGCCGTGACTCGGACTCCAGATCATGCCTTTGACGATCAACTGGCTGCGGGTAGGGCCAAGCGACGTGACATCGCGGCCCAGCTTTTCGGCGATGTCTCCGGACCGGTGTGGCCCTGCTCCCAGATCCGACATTGCCCGCAGATATCTTTTTTCGAGCGGCGTCAGCCGATCAAACCGAACCCTGAAGAAACTCTCATCCAGGGCTGCGATTGCGGTTGTGGTTGCCTGGTTGACATCCGCGAGGGTGATGGGTGAACTCGTGGCCACATCCCACGAATGCTTTCCCCATTCCTGGAGAAAATAAGGATATCCCCGCGTTTCCTTGATGATCTGATCCAATGCGTCCTCGTTCACGATGACTCCTTCCCCGGAAGCCGGTTTGCTGATCGCAAGCCGCGCGGCCTCTTCGGTCAGCGGACCAATTTGCGGAAAGTCAAAGAGCCGCTCGGCGTAGGATTTGGCACGTCCGGTTTTTCCCGGCAACTGTGGAAGCCCTGCCCCCACCAGCACGACGGGAAGCATGCGTTGGGCCGAGCGGTGGAGGGCGGTGATGAGTGAGGCAAGCTGCTCCTCTTCCACGTATTGCAGCTCATCCACAAACATGACCAGAGCGGTTCCCGCCTTCTTGGCTGCCGCTCCCGCCACCTCAAGCAAGGCCTGCAGGTCGTGTTCCAGATCGCCATTGTCGGCCAAGCCTGGCTCGGGATCGAAATCCATGCCGACTTCGATATCCCGATACTTCACCTTCAAGGCCTTCGCAAAGCCTGCCAATCCCCGCAACGCCCGCTGTGCCAATTCTTTGGCTTGTTCGTTGCGGCACAGGCGGAGCAGCGCCTGCCGCAGTTGGGGTGCCAGAATCGCAGGCAACGACCGGTTTTCGGGCGCTTCCACTCGAATGGTCTCCATACCCGATGCCGCAGCATCATCGCGCAATTTGTCCAACAAGACCGTCTTGCCGACGCCGCGCAATCCCACCATGAGGATACTCTTGGTCGGCCTGCCTGCCCTCACCCGCTCCAATGCAATCCGCACCGTTTCACGGAGTTCATTACGTCCCGCGAGTTCCGGCGGAGGGGTGCCCGCCCCGGGAGCATAAGGATTGTTGATTGGGTCCATGAACGACTTGTAG
>JBIJBN010000298.1:0-2766 GCA_044345175.1 Luteolibacter sp. | reverse complement strand
CCCGCGCCGGAATGCTGCAGCGGATCGCCCAGACCGACCTCGTGAAAAGGATCCACCGCAACCGCGATGACGGGGATCTCGGAGACACGGCCTTCGCCATCCTGCGGGTGGTCCTGCGCCGGCTCGAACGCGATGGCAAACTCACCCTCGCCGCGGAACTGCCGGAATTCCACCACCGCTGGCTCACCGCGGAAAACAAGATCGAGGCGGTCCGCACCCGCATCCCCGAACCGGAACGCCCGCCAGTCTCCGCATTCAGGACTTCAGCGGGTGAAGGATGATGGCGGACCTTGCAGCACGGTGTTCTCCCCACTGGGCGCCACAGGAGACTCGGAGGGACCATGCGTGAGCAGGAATCCCGCCGGCACCACCATCGATGAACCCAGACTGAAGTCAAAAGTGTCGGTGCCGAGCGCGCTGCTCTCGGGCAGGCTCCCCACATGCACCGGCTTCCCACCCACACGGGTGAGCACCCACAAATGATATGCATTTCCTTTTCCCGCGGGTTCGAGATCACTCACCACCAGGGTGCCGGCATCCCGCGCGGCATCATAGATGGGCACCGCCATCGCCATCGCAGGAACCCTGGCTTCATCATCAGGCACCGCTTCTGCGACGATGCCGGACTCCCCCGGATCCTCCTCCACCCAGGCCGGCACATACGCGTTTGCCGCAGCAAGCGCATCTCCCAGCACCGCGGTCAGGGATGGCTGCCCTTCCGCATTTTCGCCGGGAGGCAGCATGATCATCACCAGCGTCAACGCCCTGCCGGGAAGCAACTGGAACATCACACCGTCGCGTTGATGGAATTCCTCCAGACTTCCGCGTAAAAACCGGATCTCCTCATGAAGCCGCATCGCCTCCATGGATGCCTCTTCACGCGCGGCATCCATCACGGGGGCCGCAGGCGCCGCCGCCGGTCCCGACACTTCCGGATCACCCCCATCCCATGGGCCGGCACCGCGCCATGCCGAAAAAACCGCCAGCGCCGCCGCCATCAACCAACCGGAAACCCCCACCCACAGACGACACCGCCGCCCACCCTTCACCAATCCCAGCCGCCGCTGCAAATCCCCAAGCCGTCCCGCTCCCGGCACGACCGGATCCACACTGGATGCCGCAATCGCCGCACAAAGACGGTCCATTTCCTGGCACGCACGCCGCAATCCGGGATCCTGGCGCAGCTCTTCGTCAAAGACCTTGCTCTCCATCGCGTCAAGCATCCCGAAGGATCTCCACGCCACACTGTCGTATGGATCAGAGTTCATGCCGTGAAAGCCGTTCCCGCAGAATTTCCAAGGCGGCGCGCAGACGTTTCCTCAAGCCCGCATGCGATGCCCCGGCATGCGCACCACGCGCATATCCCAGAAATACCGCCGCCTCGAGATGACTCCGGTCCTCCTGCCCGAGTTGCTCCATCGCCGCATGCAGCCGCCGACAATCATCGGCAACCAGCACTTTGGAAAAACCGGCCCGCCCGCCCGCCGGAACCGCACCACCACCAGGCACTTCACGCCTGCCCGCGCGCCTTCGCCGCAGCCGCTCAAGCGCCAGACCACGCAGCAAGTCAAACGCCCAGACAAACGGCGGCGATGAATGCGGCGTGAACTCCGCCGCACCCTTCCACATCCGCACAAATGCCTCCTCCACCACCGATTCCGCCTCACGCCGGCTTCCCAACATGCGGCACGCGCAACCGAGCAATACGGGAGCCCACATGCCATGCAGCTCCACCAAACCCCCGCCATCGCCACGCGCCATCCGCGCGATCAACGCCTGCGCCTCACCGGCCGCATCCTCGCACAAACCGGACGGAAAATGACGCAGAAGATCCGGCCCTCCTTCCATCATGCATGATTCCTTAACACGAACCGCCCCAGCTCCGCCAGCCTTATCCGGACCCACCCGGAAATTCCACCGCCAATCCCGCACTTGCCGCCCGCCGGTGCACGGGCTTTAATCATGACCATGCAGCAGGAAATCAAACTCTCACGCGAAGTCTCCGCTATCCAGATCCCCAGCGGCGACTCACTCACCCTGCCCGCCGGAACCCCGGTTTTCATCACCCAACGGCTCGGCGGAACCTACACCGTCGCAACCTCCCAGGGCCTGGCCAGGATTTCCTCACAGGACGCCGACGCCCTCGGCGTGGATCCCGAACAAGAACGCGTCAAAAACGAACAAGCCGCCAAACTCAAGGACGCGCCGCTCGAAGAACAGGTCTGGGCACAACTCAAAAGCGTCTATGACCCGGAAATCCCCGTCGATATCGTCAACCTCGGCCTGGTCTACGACTGCGCCATCGAGGAAACCGATGGCAAACGCATCGTCTCGGTCAAAATGACACTCACCGCCCCGGGCTGCGGCATGGGACCCGTAATCGCCGCCGACGCCCAAGCGAAAATCATGACCATCGACGGCATCGATGATGCCAAGGTCGAACTGGTCTGGGACCCCGCCTGGAACCAGGAAATGATCTCCGAAGAAGGAAAAATGAAACTCGGAATGATCTGAAAAATCCACCCCGCTACCCGGGCGATCCCGCTTGCCCGCGCCGGAACACAGGCCTAGTTTCACAGCCCCCATGCCAGACCGGTTCACCAACTCCGCGCGCACCCTGATCGCCGCCGTGCTCTGCTCGCTGGCTCCCATTCCCGCGGCGCACGGCCAGACCGCCCCGCCGTCACCCGCACAGTTCGATCCCTCCGACGTTTACTTCCAAGGCTACCTCGCCGCCCGCTCGGCCGAACAACTCGAATCAACCGG
>JBIJBN010000186.1:0-4439 GCA_044345175.1 Luteolibacter sp. | reverse complement strand
GAATTGAGCAGCGCCGCCCACAAATCATCGCGCTCCAGCAGCCGTTGATACCATTTGAGCGTGAATCCCTGCCAACTGGTGCTGAAGCGTGACTGGTTGAATGAGTTGAGGACCAGCACGCCGATGGGCAGGTAGAAGAACGCCAGCACCAGCCAGGTGGTGATCATCGGCAGGCGGCTGGGTTTCATATCGGCGTGCGGGATGGCGGAATGGTTTGGAATGCGGTCAGGATGGGGACGGTGAGCCGTTTGCGCGCCGGCGCATGAGCAGGGGCGCGAGCACGGCGATGGTGAGGATCACGGACATCGCGGAGGCCGCGGGCAGGTTGCGGTCCGAAAAACTCCGCTGGGCGATTTTGTTGCCGATCATCTGTCCGTCCGCACCGCCGACCAGTTCCGGCACGACATAAGAGCCGAGCATCGGCACGAAGACGATCACCAGCGCGGTGTGGATGCCCTTGCGGATGCCCGGCAGGAAAACCGAGCGGAATGCCTGAAGCGCGGTGGCGCCGAGGTCGCGTGCGGCATCGAGCAGGCCGAAGTCGAATTTCTCCGCCGCGGCGTAAAGCGGCAGGATGGCGAATGGCAGATACGTGTAGACGCTCACCAGAACCACCGCGCCGGAGTTGAAGAGCAGCGAGTCGTTTTCACCCAGCAGGTGGATGGCGCGGAGGAAGCGCGCGAGGCCGCCTTCGGAATGCAGGATCTGGTTCCATGCGAACACCCGGATCAGGAAATTGGTCCAGAACGGCACCATGATGAGCAGCAGCAGGCGCGCCCGCCATTCCCTGCGGACGCGGGCGAGGAACCAAGCCACCGGCATGGCCAGCACCAGGCAGAGCGCGGTGGTCAGCGCGCTGATCCAGAGGGTGCGCCACACCAGCAGCATCGTGCTGCCCTGGCCGAACACCGCGAACTGTCCGGTCGTCCATCCGCTGCCGATGCCGCCGGAGGGATCCGTCACGCGGAATGCGATGGCCAGCACCAGCAGGGTGGGGGCCAGCACGAACAGCACAAGCCAGCCGAAACTGGGCAGTGTGGCGGCGATTTCGTGGCGGCGGCGCTTCAACGGCGCCGATCCAAGACCGGAGAAGGCCGGTGCGCCAGATGAAATGTCGGTGCCCGGCGGCTGCGGACCGGGCTGCGTCGGCAGGCTTGCCATAAGGCCGCCCGGACGTATGGTCCAGATGCATGTTTTTCAAGCGCCACGGCCCGCCGGGGTCCTCGCCGGCCACGCTCACCCCCCATCTGGTGGAGGGCCGCGGCATCAAGCCGGTGATCCGCATCATCGAGTATGACAAGGAAACGATCCGCGAGCGGGACGTCGCCGATCCCGCGGAGCTGGCCGGTGAGTTTGACGAGGGCAGGGTCACCTGGATCAACATCGACGGGCTCGGTGACATCGAGGCGCTGAAGGTGCTGGGCGGGCGCTTCAACCTGCATCCGCTCGCGCTCGAGGATGTGCTCAACACCGGCCAGCGGCCGAAAATCGAACACACCGCGGATTACATCTTCATTTGCGCGCAGATGGTCTATCAGGATGCCGGAAGCGATTTCCGCTTCGAGCAGATCAGCCTGTTCTTCGGCGGGAACTTCCTGATCACCGTGCAGGAGGAGGGTGAGTATGATGTGTTCGATCCGGTCCGCGCGCGGATCCGCTCCGGCCGCGGCATGATCCGCGGTGCCGGGGCGGACTACCTGGCCTACGCGCTGCTGGACTCCATCATCGACCACTACTATCCGGTTCTGGACGACATTGGCGGCAGGATTGAGGACCTGGAGGACGCGCTGCTCGAGAAGCCTTCGCGCGAGATGGTTTTCATGCTGCATGAGCACCGGCGCAGTCTGACGCAGATGCGGCGGTTCGTCTGGCCGCTGCGGGATGTCGTCAACGGCCTGCTTCATGACGGCAGCGCGTTCGTCGCGCCGCCGACCAGGGTGTTCCTGCGCGACTGCTACGACCACACGGTGCAGCTGATGGATCTGGTGGAGAGCTACAAGGAGCTCACGACCGGGCTGACCGAGCTCTATCATTCAAGCGTCGGGCTGCGCACCAACGAGATCATGCGCGTGCTCACGGTGATCACCTCGATTTTCATACCGCTCACCTTCATCGCCGGGGTTTACGGCATGAATTTCGCCCGTTCCGCACCGGATGGCAGCGTGTTGCCGCTCAACATGCCGGAGCTTTATCACCCGTATGGCTACGTCGGGCTGATGGGTTTCATGCTGCTGATCGCCTTGTTCCAGCTGTTGCTTTTCCGGCGGATGAAGTGGCTTTGAAGCCGCCGCGGCGGGCGGGGGAAGTGGAGCATAGCGGATTCGAACCGCTGACCTTCTCATTGCGAACGAGACGCTCTACCAACTGAGCTAATGCCCCAAGAAGCGGATCGGCACCGGACAAGTGCCATCCGGCGTGCGGCGGCGCAAGTGCGAAGTTGGCGCGCGGCGCTCCGGCCGGGCTGATTTTGAAAATATTGGTTTGCGGCGGCGGCGGACCTTTTCCAAGGTGGTGCGGGTTTTTTTCGAGCTTCCATGAAACCACTCATTCGGGTCCTGCTTCCATGCGGTCTGGCGCTTTTTTTGAGCGGCTGCGCGCAACATGATTCCACGGCGGGCGGCCATCCGCAAGGCACCGGGCCGTTCGACAGCCGTGGCAACTACCGTGAGGATTGGGCGGATGATCCGAGCAAGTGGCGGAGGCCGGGAAGCACGCATCCCGCGTCCGTTGGTCCGGCCATTGCCGCCAACGAGCGGCCTCCGGCGAATGCCACGCCCCTGCCGCCCGTCCGCAGCGCGGCGCCCAAGCCCGCCGCATCCGCTCCCGCCGTCGCCGCGGTGAAACCCAAGCCGGTGGTGAAGCCCGCGCCCAAGCCGGTGGCCAAGCCGAAGCCCAAGCCCGCACCCAAGCCCGCCTCGGTGACCTACACGGTGAAGAAAGGCGACACGCTTTCCGGCATCGCCAGTCGTCATGGCACATCGGTGTCCGCGATCCGCAGCGCGAACGGCATTTCGGGATCCATCATCCGCCCGGGGCAGCGTCTGCGGATTCCGAAACGCTAGCATGCCACGGGTATCCCGGATGAAGGCCGCCGCATCATGGACATGCTCGAAAAAAACCTGCTGATTCTCGCATCGGCAGGTTCGGGGAAAACCTATCAACTCGTCAACCGGGTGATCGGGCTGGTGGCGTGCGGCACGGCGCCGGAACGGATTGTCGCGCTGACGTTCACGCGCAAGGCGGCGGGTGAGTTCGCGGATGCCGTGGTGAACCGCCTGGCGGCAGCGGCGGTGGATGAGGCTGCGGCTGCGCGGCTGCGCGACGAGCTGCGGCTGCCCGGGGCCGACTTCGGCGCGGCGTTGGAGCGGGTGGTGCGCGCGCTGCATGTGTTCACGCTCGGCACGATGGATGGTTTTTTCGCGAGGATCGTGCGAGGGTTTCAATACGAGCTTGGGCTGACAGGCGGGAGGTTCGACCTGCTGGAGGGGCCGCGCGCGTTGGCCGCGCAGGAGGAGATGCTGGGAGAGATTCTCGGTGACATGGCGGCTGCGGAGCAGGCGGATGGGTTTTACCATGCGTTCCGCCGGGCCACCATCGGCCGCGAGGACCAGCGGGTGCGGCGGCTGCTGAAGGATTTTGTCGACAAGTGGCAGGAAATCCATCGTGAGAACCGCGATATCGAGTGGGGGCCGGCGTTTCTTCTCAGGGTGGCGCCGGAAGACTGGTCGCGGCACAAGGGCCGGCTGGCCGGTGAGGTGCGGGCCGGGTTGGATCACATCCACTACACCCACAAAAAGCAGCGCGCGGCCCTGGAGGATGCGGTGCGCACGCTGGAGACGCATGTCATCGGCAGCGGCAGCCTCGGCAATGCCAAAACGTTGTTGCAAAGCATCATGAATGCGGTGGCGGGCACGGACGGCCCGTTGTTGTTGAGCCATTACAAGCCATTCGAGATCATCGGGCCGGGGGCGGATGCGTTGCGCGGGATGGTGCGCCTGGCCGCCGCGTGTGAAATGGCATCCGCTGTCTTGAGGACCCGCGCGGTGCGCGATGTGGTGGCGGTTTACGACGGGTTGTGCGGGCGCCGGTTGCGTGCCATGGGGATGCTCGGCTTCGGCGACATCAAGATGCTGATGGGCGAATGGGCGCGCGGCGAGGATGCGCGGCTACGCCGTGAGGCGGTGGATTTCCGGCTCGATGCGCGCACCGACCACTGGCTGCTAGATGAGTTCCAGGACACCAGTCACGCCGATTGGGCCGGACTGATGCCGCTGGTGGACGAGGCCGCATCCGATGATTCAAAAACGATATTCATCGTAGGTGACAGCAAGCAGGCGATTTACGGCTGGCGAGGCGGCGACGTGCGGCTTTTCAGCGGGGTGGTCGCGCGCTACCGCCGCGGCGGCGCACCGGTGTCTTTGGTCGAGTCTTTCCGCTCG
>JBIJBN010000136.1:0-5830 GCA_044345175.1 Luteolibacter sp. | reverse complement strand
CCGCGTTTGCGGCGACAAGGACTTGATGCATGGCCTGTTCGGGGAGGCGGCGGACGATTGGGAATGGGGTGATCATGTTTCCGCGAGCCACCTCAGCGTGCCTGAGAAGCGCGGCGAGGCGCGGGTGGAGGTGGTGGGGCCATGGGAGGAGCGTCTGGACCGGCTTGAGGAAATCCTCAGGGAGCTAGGAGTCGGCAACCGTAATCTCACCTGCGGTGTGCTGCTGCGTGGCAATGAGAAGGTGCGGCAGGTCGCCGATGACCTCCGTGCGCGCGGTTTCGATGTGATCGAGGAAGGAAAGAGATTGCCGGCGGAGGACAATCCGGTGGGTGTGGCCGTCCGCCATTTGCTCAAGTGGCTGGCGGATCCGGCGGATGCGTTTGCCCGCAGGGTGGTGGAGATGTCGCCGTTTGCAGCCCTGCTGCATGGCCGCTATGGCGGGTCATGGGACGCGCTGTGGGAGGGGCTCACAAACGAGGTGTCTTGCGCGGGATACGCGTCCACCCTCGGCGGAATGATGGAGGAACTGCGGGGCGCTTGGTCGGACTTCGGGCGGCGGCGTGCGGGCGACCTGCTTGCGGCGCTTGCGGATCTGGACCAGCGCGGCGTGGTGTCTCCTGCGGAGGCGGCCGACTGGATCGCGCGTCTCGAAGTGGCGCAAAGCCCCGGATCCGCCGCAGTGCAGGTGATGACCATTCACAAGGCCAAGGGACTGGGTTTCGATGTGGTGATCCTGCCGGACATTCCGGAAAAGGAATTGCCGGAGTCGCAGTATTTCACGCTGGCCGAGGGTGACGGCTGGATCAGCAGTCCGCCGCCGAAGTGGGCCCGCGAACTGATTCCGGAGATGCGGGATGCCGAGCAGGCGTGGGCGGTCCGCCAGCGTTATGAGGGATTTTGCATCCTTTATGTGGCGCTCACGCGGGCCAAGCGCGGATTGTATGTGTTGTTGGACACGCCGCCGGCGAAGCCGAATCCCGGCAAGCCGTCATTGCAGAACTGGCTTGCGTGTGCGGTCGGAGCGGAGACGAAAACCGGTGTGGTTTTCCAGGCAGGTGCTCCGGGCTGGGCGGATGGAATCGGCGCCATACCGGATGTGCCGCCTGCAGCGGAAGCGCCCGGGCTGGGGACCGCCGTGCGGCGCCCGGGCCGTGTGTCTCCGAGCGCCACGAAAGCCAGGGCGGGTGGTGCGGCGGTCGTTCATTCACCTGCGGGCATGCGCTTCGGCAGCGAGGTGCACGCATTGTTGGAGACCGTGGAGTGGACAGACGGCGGGTTGCCGCCGATGCCTGCGGGCGATGCGGGCATGCTTGTGTCCGGCTTGTTGCGGAACCCGGCGCTGAAAGACATCTTCGAGCGCGGGGATCGTGACATCGAACTGTTCCGCGAGCAGGCGGTGGATGCGTTTCTCGACGGCGCGCTGCTCAGCGGTGTGATCGACCGCCTCCACGTGCACCGGGACGGGCGCGGGGTGGTGGAGTGCGTGCGGATCATCGATTACAAGACGGATGCGGTGGATGCGCCCGGTGAGCTGGCAGAGCGTTATTCCGGCCAGATGGCGGCGTATCGCGCGGCGCTTTCGCGCATCCATCCCGGCGCGCGGGTCGAATGCCTGCTGTTGTCCGTGAGGCATGGCGTGCTGGTGCCCGCCTGATTTTCAAAGCAGGTATCTCGACGCCTGCTCGACATCCTTGTCCCCGCGGCCCGAGAGGTTGGCAATCAGGGTGGCGCTTTTCGGCAGGCTGCCGGCGACTTTGGAAATGTATGCCATGGCATGCGCGCTTTCGAGAGCCGGGATGATGCCCTCGCAGTGCGCCAGTTCCTTGAAGGCGGCGAGGGCCTCGGAATCGGTGGCGTAGGTGTATTCGACGCGGCCGATGTCATGCAGGTAGGCGTGTTCCGGCCCGATGGCCGCGTAGTCAAGGCCCGCGGAGACCGAGTGTGTCAGCTCGATCTGGCCATCGGCATTTGCCAGCAGCCATGTCCGGGTGCCTTGCAGCACGCCGAGTTTGCCGCCTTGGAACCGCGCGGCGTGGCGCTCGGGGATGATGCCGTCGCCACCGGCCTCCACTCCCACCATGCGGACGTTTTCATCGCCGAGGAACGGGTGGAACAAACCGATGGCGTTCGATCCGCCGCCGACGCATGCGACGAGCATGTCCGGCAGCCGGCCCTCCATTTCAAGAATCTGCCTGCGCGCCTCCACTCCGATGATGCGGTGGAAATCGCGCACGATCATTGGGAACGGATGCGAGCCGAGGGCCGAGCCGATGATGTAGTGGGTGTGCCGGACGGTGGCCACCCAGTCGCGCATGGCCTCGTTGACCGCCTCCTTGAGGGTGGCCTGGCCGGCGGTGACCGCGCGGACCTCCGCGCCCATCAGGCGCATGCGGGAGACGTTGAGTGCCTGGCGTTCCATGTCCACCGCGCCCATGTAGATGACGCATTCCATGCCGAAGCGCGCGCAGACGGTGGCTGTTGCCACGCCGTGCTGGCCGGCGCCGGTCTCCGCGATGATGCGTTTTTTTCCGAGGCGTCTGGCGATCAGGATTTGCCCGAGCGCGTTGTTGATCTTGTGTGCGCCGGTGTGCAGGAGGTCCTCGCGTTTGAGGTAGATTTTCGCGCCTCCCAGCCGTTCGGTCCAGCGTTCCGCCAGGTAGAGCGGCGTCGGGCGGCCGACATAGTGGTGGAGCAGGTCGTCGAGTTCGGCATGGAAGGCCGGATCATTTTTGGCGGCTTCGTAGGCTGCGGCGAGTTCCTGCAGCGGAGCCATCAGGGTTTCCGGCACGAACATCCCTCCAAAGCGGCCGAAATGGCCGGTGGCGTCCGGAACGGTGACAGGTGGCGTGGCGGCGGGCATCGGCGGGAGATTCAACGGGGAAAAGGCCGGAATCAAGGGCGAAGCGCGGGAGCATCGGCCGCAACGGGTGTGACCGGGGTCTCGGGGGCCATGGATTGACGGATTGCAGGGTGCGTTTTCGCCGGATGCGGACAGTATTCGGGCAGCACCCCCGAATTTCCGTTAGACTTTCACACCGCCTAACTCGTTGATTTTAAGGTGGTGGCTCGAGCCGGGATCGAACCAGCGACACGCGGATTTTCAATCCGCTGCTCTACCAACTGAGCTATCGAGCCTGAAACACGGGACGCCTTTGCGGGCGGGCGGGAAGTAAGAGGTTCCGGGGTGGATTTGACAACCGGAAAAATCATCCTGACGGGGATTTTCCGCGGGATGGATTACTTGAGGAAGACCTCGCGGGGTTTGGCGCCGTCGCCGGGGCCGACGATGCCGCGTTGTTCGAGGATGTCGACCATGCGTGCGGCGCGGGTATAGCCGAGGCGCAGCCGGCGCTGGAGCAGTGAGGTGCTGCATTTGCGTTCCTGGCGTGCGACCTCGATGCATTTGACGATCAGTTCCTCGTCGGCCTCGGAGACATCCTCGTCATCGTCCTCGCCCGCGGCGTTCAGGGAGGCGTGGATGTCGGTCTCGAAGTTCGGCGAGCCCTGGGCGGCGCAGTGGCCGATGATGCGTTCGATCTCGGTATCGGTGACGAAGGCGCCTTGGGCGCGCTCGAGTTTGGCGGATCCGGGCGGCAGGTAGAGCATGTCGCCCTTGCCCACGAGTTTTTCCGCGCCCTTGGTGTCGAGGATGACGCGCGAGTCGAGCTGGGAGGAGACTTGGAAGGCGATGCGGCAGGGGATGTTCGCCTTGATGATGCCTGTGACGACATCGGCGCGCGGGGTCTGGGTGGCGATGATGAGGTGGATGCCGGCGGCGCGGGCCTTCTGGGCGATGCGCGCGATGCACATTTCCACATCGGCCGGAGCGGTCTGCATGAGGTCCGCCAGCTCGTCGATGAGCACCACGATGTATGGAAAGCGGTCGGGGATTTTGTCCTCGCCGGGGTCGAAGTCCGGGTCGTCTTCATCGGCCTCGGGTGCGAGTTCACCGGATTCGAGTGCGGCGGCGATGGATTCGATCTCCTCGTCGGCCGCATCGTCATCCGCCCATGGGGGTGGCTGGTGGCTGGCGGGGGTGGAGGGATGATCCGGCGCGTCATCGGTGTCCTGACATGCGGGCCCGGATGTGTCGGGATCATCGGCTTCGTCCGCGGGAGCGTTTGGAACGGGTTGCTCTTTTTTGGGGCGGTTGTTGAAGGAATCAAAATTCCTGACGCCTTCTTTGGCGAAGATGCGGTAGCGTTTCTCCATTTCGTTGACGACCCATTTGAGTGCGGCAACGGTTTTCTTGGGATCGGTGACGACCGGCACGACCAGGTGGGGCAGGCGGTTGTACATCTGCATTTCCACCACCTTGGGATCGACCATGATGAAGCGGAGTTCGTCCGGGCCGAACTTGAAGAGCATCGAGGCGATGATCGAGTTGATGCAGACCGACTTGCCGGAGCCGGTGGCGCCGGCGACGAGCAGGTGAGGCATGGCGGCGAGGTCGCCGATGACGGTCTTGCCGTAGACATCCTTGCCGAGTGCGAGCGGGATTTTCTTTTTCGCGGAGCGGAATTCCGGGTCGTGCAGCAGTTCGTGGAGCGGCACGGCGATCTTGCTTGAGTTGGCGATCTCGATGCCGACCGTGTCCTTGCCCGGGATGGGTGCGAGGATGTTGATGCGTTCGGCGCAGGTGGCGCGTGCGAGATCGGCCTCGAGTTGGGAGATGCGTGAGACGCGCAGGCCGATGCTCGGGTAGATTTCGTAGCGGGTGATGGTGGGGCCGCGGGTGATGTCGCCGGGAGTGACCTCGATGCCGAAGGCCTTGAGGGTTTCGATGATGATGTCCTGGGTGTGGAGGAGTTCGTCGCGGTTGGTTTCCGGCGCTTCGGCCGGGTCGTCCGCGTCGAGCAGGTCGAAGCCGGGCAGTTCGTAGTCCGGGTAATCGCCGGTGGAGAGGAACTGGTGGGTGGTTTTTTTGCGTTCGAAAGGTTTGGTGCCGGGAGTCAGCGGTGCGGTGATGCGGCGTTGGGAGGCATCGATGATTTGAGGAGAGGGATTGTCGCGCAGCGGCAGGAGCGTCTGGGGGTCAGCCTCCTCCTCGTGGCGTGCGGCGGCGGCCTTGGCGGCTTCGCGTTCCTTGCGGCGTTCCTCGCGCTGGCGTTCGCGTTCGGCCAGCAGTTCCGCCTCGCGGGCGGCGGCCCTTCCCGCCTCGCTGCGGCTTTCGCGCCAGGCGGAGAATTTCGCGACCGCCAGTTTGAAGCAGGTCTTGGTGAAATGCACCGGCTGCTGGCCGGTGAGCAGGATCAGGGCGACCAGATAGGCAGTGGCGGTGACGATCAGGGTGCCGACCCGTCCGAGCAGGTTGATCAGGACGAAGCCGCCGAGGCTCTCTCCGGCGACACCTCCGGGGCTGGTGAGGTGGCAGGCGCGCGCCCACTCGACGAACAGGAAGTCGGCTGCATGGAGCCATGAGGAACCGGCGAGGAGCAGGGTGGTGAATCCGAGGACCGTGCGTGGCCAGATCCTGCCGTTGAAAGCCAGTTTCACCACACCGATCCAGATGAAGCCGACAGGCAGCAGGCATGCGGCCGCGCCGAAGATGAGGATTTGCAGGAATCCCAGCATGCCGCCGAGCGGGCCGATGAGGTTTTCGCCGACTGCGCCGGTCTCGGCGTTGAAATCCTTGAGGAGGCCCCAGCGCGGCAGGTCCGCCGGGCTGTATTTTACCAGTGAGAGCAGGAGCAGCAGGCCGCCTGCGATCCAGAGAATGCCGGTGACTTCGTTGCTCCACCGCGAGGGTTCGTCCACCTCGCCGCGTTTTTTGTTTTCCCTGCCTGCCATACCGCCGGATGCGTCCACAGCATTCCCTGATCATGCCGCC
>JBIJBN010000265.1:0-3090 GCA_044345175.1 Luteolibacter sp. | reverse complement strand
TTCAAGCAGTGCCACGCGCCGCGCCTCCGGCCAGTCCGCGAAGTCCTCCGCACCCGGCACACCGGCACTGGCGAGCAGCTGCACCAGCGCTTTTTGGTGGAAGGCGGAGTTCTGCCGCACGTCGAGAACGGCGGAGTGGAAGCCGAATGTCGCGAGCATGCGGCGGACCGGCGGGATCAGGGCGCCCGCAAGGGTGGACGCGCCGGCGGCGTCGAGAGTGCGTCCGAGCACATCGAGATCCGCCTCGAGATCCGCTGGATTCTGATAGACATGTTTGGCGTCCGGCTGGTCGCGGGACAGCAGGATTTTCGTGCGGATCAGCCTGGCGGCCGCACGCCATGGCTCCTCGTGATGCTGCCGGAGCATGGCGGCCACATCCGCCAAACCATGTCCATCGATTTCGCCGGCAAGGCGCTCGATGAACACCTCCAGCTCCGGCGGGACTTGCTGGAAATGCCTGCTGAGAGGCAGTTCGTGCGCGAGGTGTTCCAACTGCCGGGCGAAAAGCCGCAGCGCGTTCTGCCGCAGCGCGGCGAGCGCCTCGCGGGTGACCTGCGCGGTGACCCCCGGGTGACCGTCGCGATCGCCGCCAATCCATGTGCCGAAGCGGATCATCGGCGGCAGCGTGTCGATTTCCCCGGGTGCGAATCCCACCTCGCACCAGGCCTCACGCAGATGGGTGTGCGCCCGGGAGACAGCCTCGGGAAACACCTCTCGCAGGTAAAACAACGCATTGTCGAGTTCCTGGGTGATGCTCGGGCGCGTGACGTGGATTTCCCCGGTGCGCCAGAGGGATTCGAGTTGTGTTTCGAGAAAGCTCCGGCCGCGCGCAAGCTCGCGTCCGGTAAGAGAGGAGTTCTCGCGCGCCTGCATCAGATCATAGATTTCCCGGTGGCGCTCCCGCACCGTCTCGCGCTTCGCCTCGGTGGGATGGGCGGTGAGCACCGGCTCCACGCGCACTTTCGTGAGAACCTCGAGGATCGCCTCCTTGCTCAGGCCAATCCGGCGCATTTCATCGAGTTTTTCCGCCCAGAGTCCCTTTTCGGCGGATGCGCCTTGGGATTTCTCGCGCCAGCGGCGGACCTGTGCCGCCACCCGTTCCTCGACCACGTTGAGCAACTGGAAAGCGATCGAGTATGCCTGGCCGAGCGCGCGGTCGGGCCCCTCTACGGCAGGCGGCGATTGGCCGCACCATGGCAGCTTGCGGGCCAGGTCGCTGTGGCCGAGCCGTTCCAGAACCGTGCCGAACGCCCCGATGGCGAAGCCGAGCTCGGTGTCCAACAGCCGGAAGCCGTCATCGGTCAGCGGCGGGGAATGGGATGGGTTGGTCATGGCTCGCGGCGTCATATGCGCCACAAAAGCACGCTGCAAGCCATCATGTCCGCGAAGCGGCAGGATCTATCGGAAACGCCCGTGCTCAGTCCACTTCGTATTCCACATCCACGATCACGCGGATGATTTTCAACTCCGGCGTCGCGGCATCGCGGTCCACCACCTGGAACCACCCCTGCGAGGCATTGCGGAGTTTGCCGAGTTTGGTCTGTGAGTCGCGTGAAAATTGTCCGGCGGCGATGCGGGCGTTTTGCGTGGCCTCCCGGATCATCTCCGGTTTGATCTCGTTGAGCTGGTTGAAGCTGTAGTCCGGAGTCGAGTTGCCTGAAATCAGCACGCCGCTCATCATCAGGTTGGAAACCGCGGCGACGGCGGGTTTGACCAGTGCGACCTTGGAGGTGCGCAGCAGGACCGATTGGCTGGCGTTATACCGGTGGGGCGGCGGCGGGGAGTCCTTTTCCCGGACCTCCATGCTGGTATCGCGCATTCCGGGCGGCTGGATGGCCATTTCCTGCTCGTCGAATCCTGCTTGTTTGAGGAATTCGGTCACCGCCCTTGCGGCGTCGCCGAGCTTTTGGTTGACCTCGGGAAGTTCATCGCCGGATGCGCCGAAGCCGATGTTCCAGATGGCAATGCTCGCGGGCGCCTCCCGTTCCGACAGGCCCTTCACCGAAATGACGCGCGCACCGCTGTTGCGATTTTCGATGCCTTTGCCGACGAAGTAGCCGCACAGTGCGAGGCCGGCGGCGATCAGCAGGGACGAGGGAAGAAGACGGAGTCGTGGCGGCGACATGGCATGTGGTCGGGGTTGGAAAACCGGCGGGATATGCAATCAAACAAACCAAAGCCATCACCCGCGGACAAGGGGATATTTGCCGCAAATGACGGAAATTTCCCGGATCGGGCCCGGCGGGTCACAGCACATGCCCTTGGATCCATGCGGCCAGCTGCTGATCGTCCCCCTCCGCGCGCCACACCGCGCGGAGGAAATCGGCCGGGTGGATGTTTCCGTGTTTCCTGAGGAAATTCCGGTCCCCGCCGCAGGCGAACATCAGGTCGGGATCCAGTGTGCCGCGCAGTTTGGCACGCGCTTTGGCAAGAATGCGCGGCAGATACGGCATGCCGGCGAGCGCATCTCCGAAGCCGGGCACCTCGTCGCGCGTGAGGCATGGCCCATGGTCCGGCCTGCCTTTCTGCACGATCAGGAAGTAATCGCGGCGCACTGCTGCAACGAGCAATGCCGTGGCGGGCGAAGGGGCGCCATCCTCGCAGAAGTCCTCCACGAAGTCGAAGAACTCCCTTTCCTGACAACCGATGGCACGCAGGAAAACCCGATCCGCGGGTTGGTAGTGGTTGGTGTAATCGAGGTTTCCGCCGCGGTAGTGCGCCACACAGCGGTCGAAAAGCTCCAGGTAGGTGTCATTCCACGTCATGCACCGGCCATAGCCGCCGCACCGGCATCTGGCAAGCGGGGGAAACCGGCCCGCCGCCGTTGAATCCCGGTTCTTTCCAAATGCCGCAGCAGCTGCCCATGATGGCGCATGTCCGTGTTGCTCAGGATCATCCGCCACACCCTGCGCTTTCCGTTGCAAAGCGCGCTCTCGCTGTTGATGGCCGTGCTCTGCTCCTCACTGGTGCTGGTTCTGCCGGGAGTGACGATGCGGTTCATCGATGTGATCATCGCCGGCAGGCGTCCGGACCTGATCGCATCGACGGCGGCGGTGGGGATTGCCGCGATTCTCGCGCGCCAGTTGCTCT
>JBIJBN010000264.1:0-3095 GCA_044345175.1 Luteolibacter sp. | reverse complement strand
CCAGACGCAAGATGGCACGGAAGTCTCCAACGCGGGTGTGCGCGAGGCCATCCAACAACTTGTCGCCGCGGAAAATCCGGCCAAACCGATGTCAGACGAGGCACTGATGAAGGCGCTCGCCAAACAGGGCATCAAGGTGGCCCGGCGCACGATCGCCAAATACCGCGAACAGCTCAACATCCTTCCATCCCACCTGCGCAAGACCTTCTGAGACAGTCCCTCAATCAGCTCTTTTTGTGCGCATGCTCCAGCGCGGCGGCAATGAACCCCGCGAACAACGGATGCGGATGGTTCGGCTTCGACTGGAATTCCGGATGGAACTGGGCGCCGATGTAGAACGGGTGGTCCGGCAGTTCGATGATTTCCACCAGTCCCTCCGCGGCGGAAACCGAGGAAACCACCAGTCCCCCCTGCTGCAGCTGGTCCTGATAGTCCGAGTTGAACTCATAACGGTGGCGGTGGCGCTCGTGGATGCGCTCCCTGCCGCCATAAAGCGCCGAGGCCCGGGTGCCGGCGAAGACAATCGACTCGCAGGAGCCGAGACGCATGGTCGCACCCATGTCCTCCACTCCCTTCTGCTCCTCCTGCAGGCAGATCACCGGATGCATGGTGGTCTTGTCAAACTCCGTGGAATTCGCATCCTTGAGCCCGCAGACGTTGCGCGCGAACTCGATGGTGGCGATCTGCATCCCGAGACAAATGCCCAGATAGGGAATCCGGTTCTCACGCGCGTAACGCGCCGCCATGATCTTGCCTTCGGTGCCACGGTCGCCGAAACCGCCGGGCACTAGAATGCCGTCCACCTCGCCGATGACCTCGCGCGCGCCGCGCTGCTCGACCTCCTCGGTGTCCACCCGCACGATACGCACCTTGGTGTCGTGATGCGCGCCGGCGTGGATCAGCGACTCGTAGATCGACTTGTAGGCGTCCTGCAGCTCGATGTATTTGCCGGCCACGGCAATGGCGACCTCGTGACGCGGATGCACCACCCGCCGGACGAAGCACTCCCAATCCTCAAGCGCCGGCGAGGGCGTGTGGCCAAGACCGATCTTGTCCACCACCAGACGGTCGATCTTGTCGCGGCGCAGGTCCAGCGGGCACTCGTAGATCGTGTGCGCCACATCGCGGAACGCGACCACGTTCTTGCGCTCGACATTGCAGAACATCGCGATCTTGCGGCGGCTGTCCTCGTCAAGATCCGCCTCGGTGCGGCAGATGATGATGTCCGGCTGGATGCCGATCTCGCGGAGCTTGGCGACCGACTGCTGGGTGGGCTTGGTCTTCACCTCGCCGGCCGCCCTGATGTAGGGCAGCAGCGTGACATGGATGAAGCAGACGTTGTCCTTGCCGACCTCAAGCGCGTATTGGCGCAGCGCCTCGAGGAAAAGCAGACCCTCCATGTCGCCCACCGTGCCGCCGATCTCAGTGATGAGCACATCCACACCCGGGTGGTCCGCGGTGACCTGCTGCAGGCGCGCCTTGATCTCGTCGGTGACGTGCGGGATGAACTGCACGGTCTTGCCAAGGTATTCGCCGCGGCGCTCCCTGCGGATCACCGAGTCGAAAACCTGTCCGGAGGTCAGGTTGTTCATCCGCGAGAGCACGCCGGAGGTGAATCGCTCGTAATGACCGAGGTCGAGATCGGTCTCCGCGCCGTCGTCGAGCACATAGACCTCGCCGTGCTGATAGGGCGACATCGTGCCGGGATCGACATTGAGGTAGGGATCGAACTTCTGCATCAGCACCTTGAGTCCGCGAGCCTCGAGCAGGGTGCCGATGGAGGCGGCCGCGAGGCCCTTGCCGAGTGAGGAAACGACGCCGCCGGTGACAAAGATGTATTTCATGGGATCGCGGGTTGAGGGATGTTAGGTTCGTTGCGGGAAGGAGCTCAGCAGGCGTTCGATTTCCGCGGCCTGTGCCGGAGTGTCCACGCCGGGCGAGGTGTCGCTGGTGGTGACAACCCGGATCGACGCGCCGTTTTCAAGCGCACGGAGCTGTTCGAGCGACTCCGCCTGTTCGAGCGGTGACGGCGGCCAGGTGACGAAGCGTTCGAGAAAACCCCTGCTGTAGGCATAGATGCCCTTGTGGCGCAGCACCTGCAGGCCCGCCACGGCATTACGGAAAAACGGCAGCGGCGAACGCGAGAAATAGAGAGCCCGCCCGTCGAGCGCGGTGACCACCTTGACCACATCCGGGTCACGCACCGCCGGGTCGGCCGGATCGACCGGATTGGCGGCGGTGGCCATGTCCAGCGACGGGTCCGTTGCCATCACCTCTGCCAGCTTGTCAATCAACGCGGGATCAATGAGCGGCTCGTCACCCTGGATGTTGATGATGTGGGTGGCCTGCGGAACACCGCCCAGCGCCTCGGCAATGCGGTCGGTGCCGGTCGGATGCAGCGGCGAGGTCATCACCGCGGTGCCGCCGAAGTTTTCGACCGCCCGCAGGATCCGCGCGTCATCTGTGGCGACGAGCAGCCCATCAAGCCGCAGGCATTTGCGGCAGCGCTCCCAGACATGCTGGATCAGCGGTTTCCCGGCAATCGGGTGAAGGGGTTTTCCGGGGAAGCGGGTGGATCCCCAACGTGCGGGAAGAATGCCGGTGACATGGAATTTGGACGGGTTCTGGGGCACGCCTGCGGTGGGTTGCACGAGCGTATGGCGCATCCCGTGCCGCGGACAAGAGCGGTTTGTGAAAAATCACGTGCCTCCCGCCGACTCCCGCGGGCCCGGCTCAACCCGCGAGCAGTCCACCGACCTTGCCAAGAATGAAAACGGCGGGTCCGGGGACGATGGTGATCAAGGCCCACACCGCGGCCGGTTTGAAAAAGAACCGGAACGCGCTGCCGCGCAGGCATCGGTAAATCACCCAGTCACCGACAAGCCCGAGCGCCAGCAGCAAGGGTGCGGCAGTGATGAACGACATGATTTCCTCCTGTTGCGCCAGCCTCGCGAGAAGGAGGGCGGAGACCGACTGCATGATCAGATAGACCCAGAAAAACAATCCGAAGATCGAAGCCAGGTCGGCCACGCTTTTGACAATCCACGGATTGGATGCGTTGCGGAGTGCCGTGGATGGGTTGGATGCGAACCAGA
>JBIJBN010000263.1:0-3097 GCA_044345175.1 Luteolibacter sp. | reverse complement strand
GATCGTGCCCGTGGCGCCCGGCTCGCCGGCGGCCAGTTCCGCGGGACCGCCGAACCGGTTGACGCCGCCGCGGCCGGTGGCGTTCGCGGGCGGGTCGATGCGGAGCGTGGGCGCGTCGGACGCGTCCGGCGTGATCGTGCGGCCGTCAACGGCGATCCAGGTGCACGTCCAGTCGGTGCCGCGGAGTGCGGCGGGCATCGGCTTCGCCGCGGGTTCGGCCCCAGGCACGACCGCGCCGCCCCGCGGCTCGGCCGCATCCCCGCGCTGCGAGCATCCCGGGGACACCAAGACAGCGACCGCAAGCATCACTCCGCGCGCCACGCGCGCCACGAGGCGGGGATCGTTGATCACGCCGCGATCCTACTCCTCGGGCAAATCGGCGGGAATCATTGGGGGGGGGGAGGTATCGCCCAGCACCTCCGCCATCCGCGCCGCCAGCGTGCCGCGCCGACGGATGCCGAGCTTCTTGTAGAGGCGCTTGGTGAACGTGGCCACCGAGTTTTCCGAGAGCCCCAGTTCCGCAGCAACCTGCGCGCGGGTAAGGCCGCGGGCATACGCGGCGCCCACCTGGCGCTCTCGCGGGGACAGCTCCAGGCGAATGCCCGCGGAGCGGCTTCCGCCGACCTCCGGCAGGAGCGGTGCCCCCACGGCGACGAATCGCACCGTGGGCATCGGCAGCACCTTGGGCTCCAGCGGGCCCGAGCCGATCGTGACCGCGTGGTTGGCGAGGGGTGCGACCTCGTTCCGTGCGGGTGGTCGCAGCAGGAGCTGTTGCAGGTACCGCACGACCGCCTCGAGACGGCGACCCAGTTCCTGGGCCTCGCTCGGGGTCAAAGCCACCATTGCCGAGTAGCTGCCGAACCACGAGGCATGCCCATCGTCGGCACCGGCGTGCCCGTTCGTCTCGACAGTGCGTTGCACGTGGGTGGAGTGCGACGCGAGTGCCTCTGCCACCAAGCCGTGGTCCTCCGGCGAGCGGAAGCGGTTGACCACGTCGCTGGCAGTGACGCGGTAGCACGTGTTGCGCCGACGCGATGACCTGGGAAGGCGTTCGGCAAGCCCCAGCGCCTCCATGCGATCAACGGCACGCTGGACAGCGTCGGTCGTGAGGCCGGATGCCTCCACAAGGGCCTGCAGGGACATCGGTCGCCTGGTACGGCGCATCTGCTCCCAAAGGCCGCCGATTTCGCGATCACCGAGGAGCGCCCTCGCGGTTTCGTCCAAGATGTCGAGCTCTTTCGATTGCACGCCGACGGTGGGATAGCGGCGCCGAGGGGCTCGTTGCGCGCGCCCGATGCACGATTGCGCCCGATTCGGTTCACGTTCGTGCGATTGTGTGACAGGAGCGGGTGAATGCGCGCTTTCAATTCGCTCAATCGGGTGAATCATGCATCGTCGGCCGGGCCAGCCGGTGCGCCAGCTCGCGCCGCGAGTGCACCCCGAGCTTCGCGTATGCCCGCCGGGCGAATGTGGCCACGGTGTTCTCCGAGAGGCCCAGTCGCGTGGCGATGTCGCGCCGGGTGGTGCCCGCGGCGATCATCGATGCGATGGAGCGTTCGCGGCGCGTGAGCTCGCCGGGCGAGGCCTGCCGCAACCGCGCCGCAGGCGCCTCGCGTCGCGGTCGGCTGTTTGACCGGATCACCGGGCCCGGCAGCAGCGGGCGCGAAGTGGGAGCGATCGTGATGGCGAGCACGTGGTCGCACGGGCGCACGTCACCCGGGCGCTTGGCGGTGCGCGACATGGTGCGGTTCGCGAGGTGGTCGAACAGCGGCCAGAGGACCTTGGAGAACTCGATCCACTCCTCGCGGCTGAAGTCGAGTTTCACCAAGGAATCAAGGTAAAATCGGCCCTCGCGCGAGTGGTGCGGCTTCTCGAACCCGCCGCCCTGGATGGCGGCGCGCAGCTCGCGCGCCGCGTCGGCGGTGGAGTCCAGGAAATGGCGCCGCGCCAAGGCCGCCTCGGACGGGTTGGTCGGGTCCGAAAGGATGGTGATCTGCTGGCACGTGGCGCGCAGCCGCGGGGGCTGGCGGCCACGTCGGGTTGCCTTCACGAGGCCGATCGATGCAAGCTGGTCGGCGAGGATGCGCACCTGGTGTGCCGGAAGCGCCGTTGCCGCCTCCAGTTCGGCGTGGGTCGCGCCGCGCGCGAACCGGCGGAGGACCTCGAAGAGGCCGCACGCCGACGGGTTCCGCAGCACGTCCATGGCAACGCGATCCGTGAGGTCGAAGAGACCTGGCTGGCGTGCGTCGGGGCTGCGTGAGTCGTCCCTCGGTGGCATCGGAAGCGGCCCGGAAACTAGCAGTGGCAGGCATCGTAGACAAACAGGTCGATTCCGTGGTTCACGGATGCGCGGATCATTCACACATATGGGTGAATGAAGCAGGCATCCTCGCCATGATCTGCGCGGCGTGATGGTGCATCGGCGCCCTTCGCGTGTTCAGGGGCGGAGCGTGGTGCATCGCCCCCGGCAGCGTGCCGGTGCGGGCATCACAAGACAACCTCGACTCGCCCGGGTGGGCAGTCACGGGAGATGGGCCGCTCGCCGACGGGTTCGGCTGTGTCACGCCTGCACGGGAGTGTGGGCCATCAAGCGGGGCTTGCCCCAGGAGTTTGGCAATGCGTTCGAATGCAATGAAGAAGTGCGCCGTGGGCGCGATGCTGTTCGGCGGAACCCTCGGTGGCGTCTCGACGGCGCAGGCGGGGTTCACCTGGCTCAACTCCGATCCGAGCCGTCCGGAGCCGGACGTCTCGGGAGCGTCCGAAATCTGGGGAGCGGTCTACAACTTCACCGCTGGCGCATACGACGGCGAAATCTTGGCGCGTTGGGCCGACACCAAGCTTGCTGGATCCCTCACCGCCGGATTCGGGAGCGTCAGTTGGACAGCGTCCGGCGACCATGGAAACTTCTCAATCACTGCGACCAACAGTCCGGGCGTGGTGGACGGTCTGTTTACGAGGTCCCAGGGCTATCGCTACTTCCAAGTGACTGGCTCGCAGGCAGTCAACTTCTCGGTGAGCAACTCGGGGCCCACCAGCGGGGCGTACTTCGGCGTGTACTCCATGACCGCCCAGATCTGGGACTCGAGCACTCAGGGAA
>JBIJBN010000262.1:0-3099 GCA_044345175.1 Luteolibacter sp. | reverse complement strand
AGACCCGCCCTCCCTC
Organism: Luteolibacter sp.; assembly: GCA_044345175.1. Classification (GTDB taxonomy): domain Bacteria; phylum Verrucomicrobiota; class Verrucomicrobiia; order Verrucomicrobiales; family Akkermansiaceae; genus Luteolibacter. The sequence continues at coordinate 3,083 of JBIJBN010000262.1, read as the reverse complement.
ATTCCAGAACCCCAACCGCCCTAATCCCGTGTTCAAAAAAGTCATCGGCCAAGACCACAGCGAATCCTCGCGCCCCACACCCGGACTGCCGGAAATCCGTCACACCGAACCACACCTGGCACCGGCACACGTCGCCCAGGCACCGGTCCAATCACCACGCGGAGCACCCAACGCATCCCGCAACATGCTCTCCTCGGATGTCGAAATCAAAGGCTCCGTCAAATTCACCAACGACCTCGTCATCGATGGCAGGATCGAAGGCGAAATCACGTCCGACGGCAACCTCACCGTGGGTGAAAACGCCCGCATCAAGGCCGAGATCCGCACCGCCACCGTTGTCGTCTATGGCAAGGTCCACGGCAACCTCACCGCCACCGACCGCATCGAACTGAAAGCCAGTGCCGAAGTGGTCGGCGACATCAAGGCAAAGACGCTCTCCATCGAGGCAGGCGCCATTTTTGTCGGCAAATCCACCGTCGGCACCCCGACCGAAGTCCCCGCCCAGTCAACGTCACAGGCGCCGGCCGCCGCCAAGCCCGCCGCCCCGCCGGCCCAAACCCCGGCCAAACCCGCCGCAGCCACACCGGAGCTGCCAAAACAGGGGACCTTGCTCTCAGGAACCCACCCCTGACCTTGAAGGCCCGCCATCCGGGGACCCCGCTCCGCAGCCATGAACGATGAGCCACTGCGCCATCGCATCCAGGTGGCCTGCCCGGAATGCGGACACCTGCAGACCGAACCCGCATTGGTGATCTCCACCCAATGCCGCGCCTGCCGTGCCAACTACCGGGTGCTGGACGGCAAGGGCGTCAATCGCAACCGGCCCGCCACCCCACCGGTGAAAATCCGCACGGAAAACCACCCGGAAAACGAACCGCCGCCACCCAAACCCAAGCCGCCACTCCGCTACGGCCCCGCCAAACCACCGCACAGACCCCTGCTGCTGCGCCTCCTGCGCCCCGCCAAACCACCGCGCGAGGTAATCTGCTTCGGCTGCCATCACACGTTCAGCGCCATCGCCGAGGCCCAGTCGAGCCAATGCCCGAAATGCGGCGGATACGTCAGCCTCGCCGATATCGAAATCACCGAACACTCGAACACCCGCATCGAAACACGCGGCAACGTCGTCATCCGCAAAACCGGATCCATCTCCGCTGTCACCGTGCGCTGCCACCACCTCACCGTGCTCGGCGGACTGTCGGCCAAAGTGGAATGCTCCGGAGACGTCGTGATCCGCTGCAGCGGCCAAATCACCGGTGCCATCGATTGCCGCCACCTCCGCGTGCAAAAAGGCGCGCGCGTCGAGTTCCTCGGCCCCGTCACCGCGGCCACCGCCACCATCGACGGCCACGTCCGCGGACGGATCTCCTGCTCCGGAGCCATCACCCTCGAACGCCGCGCCAGACTCCACGGACTGGTCCGCACCGCCGACCTCATCGTCAAATCCGGCGCCCAACACACCGGAACCGTGGAAACCATGGACCCCACACCCTGATCCCCGCCCGACCATGACCGCCTCACTCGACCTCAAGGAACAAATCCTCGCCCTCAAAAAGGAACGCAACGCCGTCATCCTCGCCCACAATTACCAAACCGGGGACATCCAGGATGTCGCGGACCATGTCGGCGACTCGCTCGGACTCGCCTACCTCGCCAAGGAAACCCAGGCCGATGTGATCGCCTTCTGCGGCGTCCACTTCATGGCCGAGACCGCCAAAATCGTCAACCCCGGCAAAATCGTCGTCCTGCCCGATGCCGACGCCGGTTGCTCGTTGGAACAATCGTGCCCCGCCGGCCAACTCGAGGACTACCTGCGGCGCAATGCGGAAAATAACTATTATGTCATCGCCTACATCAACTGCTCCGGCGCGGTCAAGGCGCTCTGCGATGTGATCTGCACCTCGGGAAACGCCGTCAAAATCGTCAACCAGGCGCCGGCGGACCGCCCGATCCTGTTCGTCCCGGATGAAAACCTCGGCGCCTGGGTGATGGAGCAAACCGGACGCAAAATGGACTTGTGGAAGGGAAATTGTTATGTCCATGTCGAGTTCACCCGGGAATCCATCAGTCGCATCAAGGCGGAACATCCGGACGCGCTGGTCGTCGCCCACCCGGAATGCACCCGGGCCGTCAGGCTGCTCGCGGACGAGGTGTGCTCAACCGAGAAAATGGTCTCGTTCTGCAGGAACGCCCCGGTGGACAACATCATCGTCGTCACCGAAAGCGGCATGCTCCACCGCCTGCGCAGGGAATGCCCGGACAAGAACCTCATCGCCGGCCCCACCGACCGCTGCGCCTGCGCGGACTGCCGCTACATGAAAATGAACACCCTGCACAAACTCCGCGACTGCCTCGCCAACCTCTCCCCCCGCGTCGAAATGGAGGAATCCCTCCGCCGCCGCGCCGAAGCCCCGTTGCTGCGCATGCTCGAACAGTCGCGCTGAACCATTTTCAGGACCACCCGCCCGGAACAAGGCAAAGGCTGCGGATTCATTCCCACAGGAAGCGTTGCCGCAGGCCGCCCTGCAAATCGCCGGCTGCGACCCGCGCGGTGCCGTCCGCATGCCGGATCTCCAAACCGGCTTCGGTCACGCGACGGACCACTGCATTGCGGTATGTCCGTCCGCCACGAGTCTCCAGGTTTCCAAGATCGAGGCCTTGGGCCGCGGTCCAGACCCGCTCGCGATGCCTGCTCCGGTAATCCGAGAACGTGCGCTCCAGCGCAAGCACGGATGCATGGGCACCATCATGCGCGGCCCGCAACAATTCATGACGCCGCCGCAGCTCATCCAGCCTGCCTTTCAGCGCCTTGAGCTCGGCCATCGCGACACGGCGGCCGGGTTCGAGATTCAACATTTGGTGAGACGACTCCGCATGCAGCGCGCCCAGCCTTTGTAGATCCTGCTCGCCACCCTTGATCTCGTTTTCCAACATGGAAACCTGGCTGGAATAACCGAATCTGCCGTCCACCGCAATCGACAGCCCCACCCCGGCAAAGACCAACAGCATCATGCCGCCGATCATGGTCATCATGCCGGAACCGGAATCGTTGGAAAGCATGACCGGGCTTGTTACCGTTGAAG
>JBIJBN010000260.1:0-3123 GCA_044345175.1 Luteolibacter sp. | reverse complement strand
GTGGGACTTCCCGGATGACGAAGCCGTGCAAAAAGCCGCACGCGAAATCCATGAGGCAGGCAAACCGGTCGGCGCCGTCTGCCACGGCCCGGCCGCCCTCGTGAACGTCAGGCTCACGGATGGCAGCTACCTCGTCGCCGGCAAGGAAGTCAGCGCATTCACGAATTCCGAGGAGGAAAAAGTCGGCCTCACCAAAGTAGTCCCGTTTCTCCTCGCATCGAAACTCGAGGAACGCGGCGCCAAACACCTGCCCGCTCCGGATTTCCAAAAACAGGTCGTCACCAGCGGCAACCTCGTCACCGGCCAAAACCCGGCATCCGCCGCAGGCGTCGCGGAACAAATGGTCTCGCTGATCAGGCAAAACCCCTGATCCGCGGCAGCATCCCACCCGCCCAATGGCGGGACAACCGTCTGATCAGGCGCGGCCTTGATCGCCGCCCAGTCCGGAGAGCAGCTTGGGCAGAAGCGATGCCAGCCCGCCAGTCAGGTTGGCATTCGTATCAACCTCCCCGCCCGGCGTCAGGTTGTCGATCGCCTTGGGCAGGAGATCCGCTAGAAATCCGCCCGCCTGCGTGGGATCCACACCGAGCTTGGAGGCGATGGCCAGCAAGTGCTCGGAGCCCAGCACGTTCTGAAGCTGCTCCGCATTGATGCCCATGTTGGCACCCTGGCTCACCCACGAGGAGAAGACATCGCCGAGGCCGCCTTTCTGGAACTTTTCCATCAGGCCCTGGATGCCGCCGGATTGCTCAAGCAGCGATCCAAGCGCGGAGGACAATGCAAGCGGCGCATCACCGGATTCACCGGCTTTGCCGGAAATCGAGGACAGGATCGAATCAAGAAGGTTCATGGTTGTTTCGGATGGGTTGGGTGGATGACGCGATGACCCTGCGCCATTGCCCCAACCAGGGGAAAGAAAAATCGGGTGAAACAAACGCCTCAAGCCGTCGTTGCGCACCACATCGCGGAATTCCGCGCGTTTTTCAGCCCATCAGCGGTGATTCCCCCGACACCCCGGGCATGCCCCGGCGCATTGACAGCATCGAAAGCGCGTCGCATTGTCACCCGAGCCCTCCGCGGCCATCCTGCTTCATGATTTTCAAAAGCCTCTGCCGCCACGCCGGAATCGGCGCGAATTCCTACCTGCTTGAAACCCGCGACGCCCGGGTGGTCCTCGATGCCGGAATGCACCCGAAGCACGAGGGCGCCGAGGCGCTGCCCCACTACGAATTCCTCGACAGCGGCTCGGTGGATTCGGTGATCGTCAGCCATGCCCACCTCGATCATGTCGGCACGCTGCCGGTGCTGCTTGAGGACCACCCCGAGGCCAAGGTCTTCATGACACCGGAAACCGCGGAACTCGCCAGCGCCATGCTCCACAACTCGGTGAATGTGATGCAGGCGAAACGCATCGAACACGGCATCGCCGAGTATCCTCTCTTCGACCACCAGGAACTCGACCGCATCACCGCCACCTTCGAATCACGCGGACTCGAGCGCCCGTTCGACCTCGACCGCGACGGCACTCTGCGCGCCACCTTCCACGACGCCGGACACATCCTCGGCTCGGTGGGCGTGACCATCGAGGGCGCCGGCAAACGCGTGATGTATACCGGCGATGTCAACTTCGAGCACAGCACCCTGCAGAAGGGCGCGCTCTTTCCCGATCAGCACGCCGACGCCCTGATTCTGGAAACCACGCGCGGCGCACACGCCCGGGCCGCGGGATACGACCGCACCAGCGAGGAAAACGCGTTCGCGGAGGCCATCTCACGGGTCCTCGCCCGCAAGGGCTCCGTGCTGATCCCCGTCTTTGCCATGGGCAAGACCCAGGAGGTGCTGGCCATGCTCCACAGATTCAAACGCGAGGGCCTCGTGCCGGATCACGCGCCGGTTTACATCGGCGGGCTCAGCACCAAGATGACCCATGTCTATGACCGCTACAGCGAGGTCTCGCGGCGCCACCTGCCCGGATTCCGTTTCCTCAAGGACATGGAAATCGAGGGCAGCGACCGCAAGCGCAAGGGCCCCATCCCGTTCGGCACCGGCTGCATCTACGCGCTCTCCAGCGGCATGATGTCCGAAAACACCGTCTCCAACATCTTCGCCCGCCAGGGACTCCTTGAAAACAAACGCAACGGATTGTTCTTCGTCGGCTACGCCGATCCAGAAACACCCGGCGGCCGCATCCGCAACGCAAGACCCGGCGAAATCGTCCGCCTGGATGATTCCCACGAGGGCCTCCCGCTGCACTGCGAAACACGCGTCTTCGACTTCAGCGGCCACTCAACACGCGATGCCATCGCGGACTACGCGGTGAAGCTCCGACCCTCGAAAATCTTCCTCGTCCATGGCGACGACGATGCCGTAGCATGGTTCCGCCACGAACTGAACCAACGCCTGCCGGAATCCCGGATCATCGTGCCCCTTCCCGGCGAGGAACACACGATCTAACAGAAAAAACGCATCCGCATGGCCGGACGGGTCCCAAGCCGCCCCGGACCGGAAATCCGCCCCCCCGAACGCCCTGAACGGGGTTTTCCACTCCACGGCGTGCTTGCCAAGCCGCCTGCCGTTGCGCCAGATTGCCCGGTAGATGATCCCGCAAGCAATCAGCCGCCGGCGTTTCCTTGGCCAAGCCGGAGCATGGCTGGGTGCCGGCACGCTCGGGCTGCGCGCCGCTGGCGGCAATGCCACCACGATCTCGATTTTCCACACCACCGATCTGCACGGCCACATCGTGCCGACCCACACCTACGAGGGCGTCACGAATGTCGGCGGCTTCGCCCGCTGTGCCACCCTCATCCGCCGCTGGCGGCGTGAGTCGCCGCACTCGCTGCTGGTCGATCTGGGCGACGTCTGGCAGGGCACGCCAGAGAGCACGCTCAACCAGGGCGGCCTGATGATGGGCTTGTTCAACCGGCTTGGCTACGACGCATGGACCATGGGCAACCATGATTTCGACTGGGGGCGCGAGACATTGGAGGAAAACCTCCGACTCTCCAAGTCCCCCATCCTCACCGGAAACATCCGTGTCGGCGGCAAATCACCCGGGACACTCGATGGCGCGTGGAACTCCGTGCTGCCGTGGACGATCAAGGAAGTCGCCGGCTTCCGCATCGC
>JBIJBN010000259.1:0-3133 GCA_044345175.1 Luteolibacter sp. | reverse complement strand
TGGCCACGGTAGGAGGGATCGGTGATCACCTCCTGATAGCCGGTCATGGAGGTGTTGAAGCAGATTTCGCCGGTGGTGGTTCCGGTGGCACCGAACGAGAATCCTTCGAAACAGCGTCCGTCTTCAAGGGCGAGAATGGCATGGATGGGCACGGCGGCGGAAACCTAGGGAGCTGCTCCGGGCGATGCAAGCGCGGGCTTATTCCCGCGCGCGGCTGTCGATCCACAGGGTGACCGGCCCGTCGTTGATCAATGAGATTTTCATGTCGCCGCCGAAAACGCCGCGGGCCACGGGCCTGCCGGTGGCGCGCTCCATGGCGCTGCAGAAGTATCCGTAGAGCGGTTCCGAGTGAGATGGATGTGCGGCCCGGATGAACGAGGGGCGATTGCCCTTCGCAGTGGAGGCGTGGAGGGTGAATTGGCTCGCCACCAGCACCTCGCCGCCGCAATCGGTCACGGAAAGGTTCATCTTGCCCTCCGGATCCGCAAAAACCCGCAATTTCGCGATTTTTCCGCAGAGCCAGTCGGCGTCGCCCGGGCCATCCGCCGCTTCCACGCCGACAAAGACCAGCAGGCCGTGTCCGATCCGGGAGACGGTGCTGCCTTGAATCGAGACCGATGCCTCGCGCACCCGTTGGATCAATGCCCGCATCGGATGTTCAGATGCATTGCATCGCCATGCGGGCGCTGCCGTAGGCCGCCGCTCCGTCTCCTCCGACGGCCCACTCGATGCGGGTGGTCGGCCGGTGGGGCGGCAGCGGACATTTTTGGAAGGCGGGCATGGCGCGCTCGGCGAAACCCTTGCGGACCTCTTCGATGAACCAGTCCCGGAAAGTGGTTTCCGAGAGTCCGCCGCCGATGGTGATGAGCCCGGGGTCCAGCAGGCTGGCGAGGTCGCCGAGGCCATGGCCGAGCACGTTGGCCTGCATGGCGAAAATCCCGCGGGCGAGTGGGTCGCCCTGACTGGCGTAGTCCCGGAGTTGGAATGCCTTTTCCTCGATTGGGGCGCTGGATACCGCCAGCGGATGGGTGGCGTTTTCCGGGAGTGCCAGTGCGTTTCCGAGTTGGCGGCGCAATGCAATCAGGGAAACCCATGCCTCGAGGCAGCCTTTGCGGCCGCGGCCATCCACTGGCAGTCCGCCATTTTCGAAGCGCGGGACGGAAAGATCGCCGACCTCGAGTGCCAGTCCGTTCGTTCCTTCGTAGAGGCGTCCGCCGGGAAGCACCAGACCGCCGCCCAGGCCGGTGCCGGGCGCGACGTAGAGCAGTCCGCCGTCGTGGTCGGTCCGATACATCCACTCGCCGATTGCCGCGGCGTTGCAGTCGTTGGTCATCGTCACCGGCTTGCCGATCTCCCGTGAGAACTCGCCGCGGATGTCCGTTCCCACCCAATCCTGCGCGAGGTTCGACTTGTCCCAGACCACGCCATTCGAGCACGGGGCGGGGATATCCAGCCCGACGGCGGCGATTTGATCCGTGGAAATTCCGGCGTTGGCGGCAAGCAACGAGAGCGCCTCGCGCAACTGGCCGAAGGTCCGCCTGTAGCCTTCCTTGACGAAACTGCGGACCTCGACGCTCGGGCCGACGGCCGTGCCGGAGGAATCGACAAGCAGGCATTTGATGGTGGATCCGCCGACGTCCAGGCCGGCAAAGTGGTGTTTCATGATGTGGGTGTGTGGGAAAGGCGGGAGGTGTAGCAGCCCGGGGCGTGGCGGGCAAGCGGCGGGTCGGCCCCCGGCAAGGTTATTCACCAGATATTCACGTACTGCCAAGATTGACCACCCTGCGGTGCTGCTGACAACCTTGCGTTCTGATCATCTCCATGGACAAGACACTCGCTCCCTCACCATCCGCAGCTCCGGCCAAGGCCCCCGCGTTGCAACAGGCCGCGGCCGCGGCCGAGGATGTCACCCGCGCGCTGCCGCATGCGCTTGGCCCGGAGAAAAGCCTGCTCTCCTCGATGCTGCAGGATCCGCAGGATTACATCGGCTTGGCCATCGAGGAAAAGCTCACGCCGGAGCATTTCTATCAACCATCGCACGCCACCCTGTTTGATTTCCTGATCAAGCTTTTCGAGAACGGGCAGGAGGTGGAGTTGGTTTCGCTGGTGCAGAAGCTTCTGGACCGCGGGTTGTTGGACCGCGTGGGCGGTCCGGCGGCATTGACCGACCTGTTCACCTACGCTCCGAGTCCCGGGCATTTCCGCCACCACCTGCAGTTGGTGAAGGACAAATACATCCTGCGTTCGATCATCCAGCAGTCCAACGAGGCGATAACCGAGGCGTATGAGGCGCCGGACGAGGTGGCGGGCCTGCTGGACACGGTGGAGGCGCGGATTCTAGCCATCCGCGAAGGCTCGGATTCGAACAAGGCGCCGACGATCAAGCAATCTGTGGAGGAGGTGATGGAGCAGTTCCAGAAGCTGCTGGCCGGAGAGCAGGGCGCGCAGGGGTTGTCCACCGGATTCGACGAACTCGACCGCATGGGCAACGGCCTCAAGCCCGGCGAGATGTTCGTGATCGCCGCGCGGCCGTCGATGGGCAAGACCTCGCTGATGATGAACATCGTCGAGCACATCTGTCTCGATCTGGAGCAGCCCTCGATGGTGTTTTCATGCGAGATGAGTGCGTTCCAGCTGGTGCAGCGCCTGATTTTCGCGCGCTCCCGGTTCGCGATGTCCAAGCTGACGCGCGGCTACAACCTGACCAAGCACGAGTTGCAGTCCATCCAGCGGGCCTGCTCGGACATCGTCCGGTCACGGTTGTTCATCGATGACACCGCGGCGATTTCGATCAACGAGTTGCGGGCCAAGGCGCGCAGGAAGAAGCGCGACGAGGACATCCGCTTGATCGCCATTGACTACCTGCAGTTGATGCGGTCGCGCAGCCGGCAGGCGGAAAACTCGCGCGAGCGCGAGATTGCGGAGATTTCCGCCGGCATCAAAAGCTTGGCCAAGGAGTTGAACATTCCGATCGTGATTCTCGCCCAGCTCAACCGCGGCCCGGAGAACCGCACTGGCAAGAGCCTCGGCATGCCGCGCATGTCCGACCTGCGCGAGTCCGGCTCGATCGAGCAGGACGCGGACATGGTTGGCCTGCTTTACCGGTCGGCATACTATGCCGAGGATGCCGAGG
>JBIJBN010000258.1:0-3142 GCA_044345175.1 Luteolibacter sp. | reverse complement strand
CCACGATGCGGCCGCGCACCACGGCAGTGATGCATCGCGGCCGCGCATCCGCACCGCTCCCCGTGCCGCGCGTGCCATCGGACAAACCCAGATACACCCAGCCGTTGGTTGGATAGCCGGGATGCAGCGCCACCTCCATCAACCCGCCTTGACCGTGCTCAATGACCTCCGGAATGCCCCGGACAGGCCTCGGATCCGGACTCCCGTCCGCCTCGATGAAACGAAGTTGGCCGCCTCTCTCGGTGACGAGACTGCGCCCGTCGGGCAGGAAGGCGATCGCCCACGGCTTGCGCAGACCGCTTTCCACCCACATCTCGATGCGGTAATCGTGCAGCTCGGTCCGGGTCACCACACCGGGTGAGGGCACCGGAAATTCCATGCCACTGATCTGGGTCTGCCGTTCTTTTTCCCGCAGGTAGATCACCATGCTGCGGATCTGCTTGTCGGTGAGAATGCCCTCCCATGGCGTCATGCCCATCTCAAGGTTGCCCTTGGCGATCGAGCGGAAAATCTCCTCGTCCGTGCCCCCGTGCTTCCACACCCCGTCCACCAGCGAGCCACCCTGGCCACCCTCGAATGCCGCACCATGGCAACTCGCGCAGTATTGGCTGTAGATCCGGTCCACCTTCATCCGCCGGATGTCGTCGGCCAAACCGCTGCCGGCAAGGCAAGCCAGGAGGAAAATCACCGGAATCCGCATGTCCGGCAGGTGCCTGATTTCATCGCAATCCGCAAGCCCCGACTTCCGCGACCCATCACACAGGAAGCTCAGAATTCCCATTCCACCCCAAGCCACGCGGAGCGCGGAGCGGCAAAGGTGCGGATCCCGTCGCTGCCGAGTCCGGTCTCGATCTCCTCGTCAAACAGGTTCTCCACCCGGATCTGGCAAAGCGCGGCCCCGACGCGCCACCTCGCGCCGATCCTCACGCTGGTGTAGTCCGCAATCACACGCTGCGCCAGCGCATCGTCATACTGCGATGCCCCGTATTCGCAACCCGCAAACACCGCAAGACGCTCCAATAGCTGCCACTCCGCACCGGCCATCACCCGCAGATCCGGCGACTGCGGAAACGGCTTGCCTTCCAACAGCGGCTGCGCCGCGGACCTCGTGAAGCGCGTGTCCGACCAAATTCCTGTTAGATCGAGAACCACCTGCGCGGCCGGCCGCCACTCGGCCTCCGCCTCGATTCCCGCCACCCGCGCGGCATCCACATTGCGCCTCACCGAGCCGCTGCCACCCGCGGGCAGGATGCCGAAAACCTCCGCGATTTCCGCCGCATCGGTGACCGGCACGTTGGCCACGGCATCGCGGATCCGGTAATGGAATGCAGTGGCGGCGAATGTCAGGTTGTCACCGGCATTCCATTCGGCCCCGGCCTCGATGCTGGCGAAGCGTTCCGGATCAAGCTCCGGGTTGGCTTCGACGATGTCGTTGCGCACGCGAAACGGCCGGTGCAGCTCGTTGAGGGTGGGCACCCGGAATCCGGTGCCGGCGGTGAGCCATGTCTGCAGGTCATCACCCAGCCTGCGGCGGATCGCGACCGCCGCCGAGGGCTCGATGCCGTCGCGGTCCGGCTGGGATTCGTCGCGCAAGGACGCACCGGTCACCAGCGAGGTCTCGGAACGACGTCCATCATCCAGCCGCCAGTAGTCGATGCGCGCGCTGGCCTTCATTTCAGTCGATGCGTCGGGGCGGTATCCGGCACTGCCGAACAGCCCGGTGAAATCCTGCTGACCTCCCGCCACACGCCGGCGGAACGTCCCGACATCCTCGTTGGTTTCACCACTCAGATGGCGGGTGTCCGCACCCGCAAGAAAACTCCATCGCCCTGCGCCGTCCCACTGCATCGTGAAAGCCCCGCCGGTGCCGCGGCCCGGCACGTCATATTGGTTCAGCGCCATGGTTTCCGCCGTGCGACCGCTGTTCACGGAACTGAAGACCGACTCAAACGCACGCCGCTGGTGCCAGGCAAGCGCCTGCCATGAATAATCCGCCTCATCCGATGTCAGACGCAGCGAGAAATCCAGCGCATCAGTCGAATTGCGCGCGAGCGGCGTGCCATTGCCACGGTCTTCCCGATACACCGAGACCGCAGGTTCAAGTGTCAGCCCGGGTGCCGCCAGCAAAGCGGATTTCACCTCGGCGCCCCACAAGTCGATGTCGAGCTTGCGGTCGATCGTCCCGCGCTGCGTGGGACCCACCGCGAAAAAACCGTCGGAATGCAATCCGAATGCCGAGATCGAGACCGACCTCGATCCAGCTGCATTGCCGGCTTGGTGAAACATCGATGCCCCGGCCGTCCCCTGCCCACCACCACTGGCCTTGATCACGTGACGCTTCCGGAATGGCGCGCGGCCGCTCATCTGGACCACTCCGGCCGGGCTCTGGTTGCCCCAGACCGCGGCGTTCGCCGTGGGCACGATGCGTATGGAGTCGAGCGCCGCGGCATCGTAGCGCGCCCAATACACCCAGCCTCCGAATGGATCGTTCTGCGGCACGCCATCCAGCAGCACCAGCGTGCGCGACGCCGCGGTCGCCCCGGTGTTGCGCAGGCTGACCCCGGCGCTGGACGGATTGCCGAACATCGAGGTCTGACGCCGATAGAGCGAAAACGACGGCTGCTGCTGCAACAACTCGTCGATCGTCCGTGGAGCGGCCTCACTCAATTCCGCCGCACTCCACCCCCTCACACCCCCGCCTTCCGCACCACCCCGCTCCGCCAGCACCACCATCTCGGGCAGCACGGCGGATGTCTGCGCGGATGCGCCCGCAGTCAGACACCCGAGCACCGCGGCCACGCGGCCCACAAGCGCGGCATGATGGTTTCCAAATCCTGACATGGGGATGCCGTGACATCCCAAACCATCACCCTCAGGGCGACAAGCCGCGATTCGCAACACGCCGATTGATCTTGAAAAATCGAAAACATCCGCCAACTTCACACATCATGAAAAGCCTGATTGCCCTGATCCCCATGCTGTCCGCCCTTGGTTCCGTCCCAGCCGGCGCGGCGGATCCCAAACCGGTGCTGGTGGTGCTGACCAGCCACGCCCAATTGGGCGACACCGGCAAACCGACCGGATTCTTCCTCGGTGAGTTGACGCATCCGCTCGAGGTGTTCGAAAAAGCGGGTGTCCCGGT
>JBIJBN010000257.1:0-3153 GCA_044345175.1 Luteolibacter sp. | reverse complement strand
GCCCCACCAGCTCCACCCTGCCCACCCTGCTCAATGCATGGGGCGTCTCCTTCGAGTCGTCCAAAGTGCTCGCGGATCCCGCCCACGCCACCCGCCTCGCCGGCGACCGCAACGGCATCGCCGTGCTGACCCTCGACAACAACGCCATGCCGCAGGCGGACAGCGTCATCACCCGCGGCCTCGATTCCGTCACCTTGTTCCTCCCCGGCGCGTTCACCCGCACCGGCAGCGGTGGCGTGGCCGCCAACACGCTGGTCAAATCCACCACCGGCGCGGGCTTCGTGGATGCCTATCAGGCATCACAGCTCGACCCCGCGCTCGACACCACCTTCCGCCCGACGGGCACCGCCTATGATCTGGTCACCCACCTTTCCGGCACTTTCAAGACCGCGTTCCCCGATGGCAAACCGGGTGCCAAGGACGAACCGGAAGACAAGGCCAAGGACACGGCCGCCAGCACCGGGAAAGATGAAACACCCGCCGCTCTCAAGGAGGGCACCAGCCCCGGCAATGTGTTCCTGATCGCGGACATCGATGCATTCTACGACCGCTTCGCATACAACATCCAGCAGTTCGGCGGCATGCAGATGGCATCCCCGCTCAATGGCAACGCCTCGCTGCTTTTGAACCTGCTCGACCAGGCGGTCGGCTCGAAACACCTGATCGGCTCGCGGTCGCGCTCGGCCATCCGCCGGCCGTTCACCGTGGTCCAGAAAATGGAGGCGGATTTCAACCGCCAGGTCGGCACCCGCATCGAGGAGTTCCAGACCAAACTCAAGACCGCCCAGGAAAAACTCAGCGAACTGCAATCCACCAAGACCAGTGGCAACGAGTTGTTCCTGTCACCCGAGCAGGAGGCGGAAATCCGCAAACTGCGCAAGGAACAGGTCGAATACGCACGGATGATCCGCGAACAGGAAAAGGACCTGCGCCGCCAGAAAGACAAACTGGCCGGCAAAATCACCGTGCTGAACGTCGCCGTGATGCCGCTGATTGTCATCCTCGCCGGTCTCGGACTCTTCTTCCAACGCCGCCGCGCCACCCGCGCCCGCTGAGTTTCCACCCCTCATCCGCCATTCCAACACCACTTCCGTCATGAACAAACGTCAGGTCGTCATTCTCTGGATCATCGCCATCGCCCTCGCCGCGGCCGTGGCCGTCGCCAAGCTCGCCGACAACGAGGATACCCAAAACACCACCCGCCGCGGCCCGGGCCAGACACTCTTCGAATCATTCCCCGCAACCGAGGTGACGGGAATCGAAATCCAGGGCGCCACAGGCAAGGTCAGCCTGCTGCGCAAGGACGGCGCATGGACGGTCGCCGAACGCGACGGCTACCCCGCGAACACCACGTATGTGAACGACCTGCTCCGCACGCTTGCCGAACTCAAGGTCACCCGCGGCATGGAGGCGGGTCCGTCGTTCGCGCCACGCTTCGGCATGGACCCGGAATCCACCAAGCCGGAGGACCGCGGACTCACCGCCACCTTCAAGGATGCGTCCGGCAACGAGCTGGCGACGGTCTCGCTCGGCAAGAACATCAGCGGCGCGCCCGGATCCGGCCCCATGGGCGGCAACCTGACGGTCGGCCGCTACATCCGCAACCATGCCGATGAATCCGGATTCTACGCGGTCGGCGAAATGTTCACGTCGGTCACTGACGAGGTGAACCGCTGGCTCGATGACGCGTTCATCAATCCGGAAAGGATCCAATCCGTGAGCCTGAGTGCCAAAAACAACGGCGATACCGAATGGAAAGTCGTCCGCGAAAGCGAAGAGGCGGAGTTCAAACTCGACGGGGCCGCCGGCGGCGAAGTGGCGGACACCACCGCCACCTCAGCGTTCAAAAGCCTGTTCTCCTACGCGCGCTTCAATGACGTGCTGCCTGCCGGCAAACTGGCGGAACGCGCGAAAACAGAGGAACAACGCAGCGCCTTGATCGAAACCTTCGATGGCTTCACCTACCGGCTCACCATCACCCCGGACAAGGAGTCCGCCGATCAGATGCTGCTCGCAGTCGGCGTGGAGGCGGCGCTGCAGAAGGAACGCAATAAAGAGACAAACGAAACGCCGGATGATGCCAAGGTGAAGGATGAGGCTTTTGCCAACAGGCTGCGCACACTCACCGGAAAACTCGAGAAGGAGAAACGCCTCGAAGGCCGCACCTTCGTGGTCTCCAAATCCACCCTGGACGCGCTGCTCAAGGATCGGAGCCAGATGCTCGCCAAGGCCGCGGAATCCGCCGCCGACGGAGCATCCGGAGGCCAGGTCCAGCAACTCCCCGGCGGCATCATCGCCACCCCGCCCGCAAACGCCACCCGCGGCGAGGCGGTGACCCCGCCGGTCTCCGTGCCTCCACTGGAGGATGACAAACCGCAGGAGTGAGAAAAAACCAGGAAATCCCGCCAGCCGGGTGCATTTTCCGGGTTTTGCGCAATCCTTCGCTTTGCCATCGGCCCGATCCAGCCTATCCCATACGGCATGGCCGCCGACCCGATCCCTCAGGACCCGCAGGTCCGGCTCATTCTCATCGAGGATCATGCCGATTTCCGCGAGTCGGTGACGATGGTGCTGGAAGAGCGCACGCGCTACCAATGCGTCGGCAGCTTCTCCACCATGGAGGACGCGCTGGATGCCTTGCGCGGCGGCTTGCAAACGGATCTGGTGCTCTCGGATCTCGGACTGCCGGGCATGAGCGGCATCGCCGGCATCCGCAAAATCCGCGAAATCCTGCCCGAAGCACGCGTGCTGGTGCTCACCGCTTTCACCGATAAAACCAAGGTGTTCTCCGCCCTCGAGGCCGGCGCCCACGGCTATCTGGTCAAGGCCGGCAGCGCCTCACGCCTGCTCGAAACCCTCGAAGAGGTGCTCGCCGGAGGCACACCGCTCGACCCCAAAATCGCCGGCATGATCCTCCAGACATTCCGCAAACTCAGCCCCATTCCCGGCGCGGAGTCCCTCTCCGCACGCGAATGCGAGGTGCTCCAGCTCTCGGCCAAGGGCCTCACCCGCAAGGAAATCGCCGATGAATTGCAACTCAGCGAACACTCGGTGACGGAATACATCAAACGCAGCTTCGACAAACTCCACGTCCGCAGCCTGCCGGCCGCCGTCAGCGAGGCAATCCGCCGCGGCCTGCTCGATCTGTCCTGA
>JBIJBN010000256.1:0-3154 GCA_044345175.1 Luteolibacter sp. | reverse complement strand
TCAATCGCGCGTCAGCAGCGCCAGCGAACTGATCCTCCACCTCGCCGCCTCCGCCCCGGCGCAGGGCACCACGCTGCACCTCGTCCGCGATGGCAAATCAATGCGCGTCACACTGCCCGCGCTGCCCGATCGCGATTGATGGCTCAACAGGTGAAATTTCACCGCTTCCCGCCACGTATCGCACACATCGCCATGGCCCGCACCAAACTGCCATACCTTTTCCTCGGCATCGCCGCCATGCTGGCGTTGTCCGCGCTGGCATTGCTGGTCATCCGCCCCGGTGTGAGGCCTGCACCCGCCACGGTCACCGCGCCCGCCGCGCCACCGGCGGCCCACACCCCGCCGCCGGACGTCCTGCCCGCGGCCAGCCAGCCCGGACAAGACCCGGGCAGCCACCTCACGGAGCCCGGCAGCGGCTTGGCCACCGCCACTGCCGATGAACTCGTCGGCCGGATCGCATCGGTTCTCGCGGCGGGTGATTACGCCGGACTCACCACCTTGATCGGTTCCGAGGCGCTCGACGCGCAAACCGCCGAGCGCCTCCGCCAGATCGTCACCTCCCGGCCGCAGCTGAGCCAACCGGACGGCATCCGCGAGATCGGCGAGCTGGAACTCAACACCCGCAGCCGCTGGGCCATCCAGCTCGATGGCGGCGACCCCGCGCTCAACCGCCTTGTCCTCGACCTCAAGCGCGCCGGAGGAAAATGGACCGTCGAGAAAATCACCCTGCCCGCCACGGGGGATGACGCCGATGCCGATGAAGCGCCCGCCGACTCGCTCGGCGTGGCCGACACCTTCCTCAGGTCGCTGCTCAACCAAGACTTCGAGCTGGCGCGCACCTTCGTCGATCCGGCCACGGTCAGCGATGTGAAAATCGCCGGCCTCTGCATCCTCTTCGAGGAAGGCGGCTACCGCATGCGCCGGACCCGGCCGCTGCGCTGCATGTTCCAACGCGCCGACACGGTCGGCTACCTCGCCAATGTCGTCACGTCGGACGGCAGCCAGGGCGCCCAGTTCAGCCTCACGCTGCGCCACCCTCCGGCACCCGCCGGCTGGCGCATCACCGAAATCAACCTCGACCAACTGCTCACCGAATACGCCCGCAGGGTCGCCGGCGGCGATGTCCATTACTCGCCACTCGTCCGGAACCCGTCCGGCGGTGAAACCATCGCGCTGTATTTCGGCTTCGATGAGGACGCCATGGCCCCCCGCACAAGACGCCAGCTTGAAATCGTGTCCCTGATCCTCAAGGCGGATCCCGGCAGGAAAATCTCGCTCAGCGGCCACACCGACTCTCTGGGCAGCGATGGTTACAACAACAGCCTGTCCGCGCGCCGCGCACGCACCGTCAGGGATTTCCTCACCGATGCCGGCGTGGACCCGCTCCAGATCACCACCATCGCCAAAGGCGCCAGCCAGCCGCGGCGGCCGAACGTCACCGAAACGGGCGATGACAACCCGGATGGCCGCCGCGTGAACCGCCGCACCGAGATCTATCTGGATTTCTGAGCGGTCAAACACCGGCACATCAGGGATGGCGGGACCACTCCCGCAAGACAAGGAAGCGTCCCGGCTTCGCTTTGATCCCCGTGACCATGAACGCACGCCTCATCCCACTCGCCGGATTGTGCCTCTGGCTGGCCACCCCCGCCACCCGCCTCGCCGCCCGGGAACCGGCGCGCGACCTCAACGACCTCGGCCGCCTCGAGGCCAGGGTCGCGGCCGCCTCGGGCCTCGCGCTGCCCGCCACCGTGGCGCTGCTCTCGGACCGCACCGGCTCGTCGGGCTCGGGCGTGATCGTTTCCGATGACGGGCTCATCCTCACCGCCGCCCACGTCGTCCAGGGCGCGGAGTCGATGCTCGTGGTCTTCCCGGATGGCAAACAGGTCCAATCCAAGGTGCTCGGCGCGAATTATTCCAAGGACATCGCCATGTGCCGCATCACCACCCCGGGCAAATGGCCTGCCGTCAACATGGGCGCATCCAAATCCCTCGAGGCCGGCGACTGGGTGGTCGCTCTCGGACACTCGGCCGGCTTCGACCCCGCACGCACGCCGCCGGTGCGCTTCGGCCGCGTGATCTCGAAAGGCCCGGGAAATTTCCTCACCACCGACTGCACGCTCATCGGCGGCGATTCCGGCGGACCGCTCTTCGATCTGGACGGCCGCCTCGTCGGCATCCACTCGTCGATCGGCAAATCGCTCTCCAACAACAACCACGCGGGCATCGACGGCTTCCGCGAGGATTGGGACCGCATCCTCGCCGGCGAAACCTGGGGCTCGCTCTCCCTCAACCCGTTCGCCAACCCGGAAATGCCGGTGCTCGGCATCGGCATGGCCATGATGCGCGGCGTGCGCGGCGTCATCGTCGAGAACGTCGTGCCGGGATCCCCCGCCGCTGCCGCGGGCGTGCGCACAGGCGATGTGATCACCGGCATTGACGGCAGCGGCGTGCGCGATGGCGGCGAACTGCTGCAACTCCTCGCCAAACGCCAGGCCGGCGACCTTGTGAAAGTCACCCTCCTGCGCGACCGCCGCGAAGTCGTCAGGGAAGTCACCCTCAAACGCCGCGGCGAACTTTTCGAAGAACCATGATTGCCGCCACTCCGATGAAAACCGTCACCCTCGCATTGCTTGGCACGCTGGTCATCCAAAGCAGCGCCACGGCAAACGAGGACATCCCGCTGCTCCGCCCCGAGGAGCAGGCAAAGGTCGAGGCCCAGACCGAAGAGTTCAACCGCGCCATCCAACAGACGTTGTCGGAGGCCGCCAGATCCACCGTGCGCGTATGGTCCGGCAACCGCCGGGTCGCCTACGGCACGGTGATCGCGCAAAACCGCATCCTCACCAAGTGGAGCGAAGTGGCCGCCGCACCCGGCCTCCGCGTCGAGGGCGCCGGCGGTGTGGTGCTCGCCGCCACGGTTTCCGGGGTTTACGAGGATGATGATTTCGCCGTGCTGGAGACCAACGGCAGCACTCTCGCCCCGGTCCGCTGGAGCGACCACACGCCTCCGCTCGGCGCGTTCCTCGCCGCGCCCCAGCCGGACGGCCGCCCCGCCGCCTTCGGCGTGGTCAGTGTGCTGGAACGCAACCTGCGCCAGACCGACAGCGCCTTCCTCGGCGTGGTGGGATCAATGGATTACCAAGGCCCGGGC
>JBIJBN010000255.1:0-3157 GCA_044345175.1 Luteolibacter sp. | reverse complement strand
TGGCCCAGCGCATTTTCTCGACCTCCTCTTCGATGGAAGAGGCGACGGCGGAGTTGCCGATATTGGCGTTGATCTTCACGAGGAAATTGCGGCCGATGACCATCGGTTCGAGTTCCGGGTGGTTGATGTTGGCCGGGATGATGGCGCGGCCGGCGGCGACTTCGCTGCGGACAAACTCGGGCGTGATCTCATCGGGAATGCGCTGCGGAAAACGGCGGAAGATGCCCGGCGTGTATTCACTGGAGGGCTGCTGGTGGGAACCCGCGTGTTGTTTTTCGAGATGGTTGCGGACGATGTCGTCTTTCATGTCCGCGATCCGCGCGCGCCGCATGTTTTCCCGGATGGCGATGAACTCCATCTCCGGCGTGATGATGCCATGGCGGGCGTAATGGAGTTGGGTCACGGGTTTGCCGGTCGAGCGCAGCGGCTTGCGGCGCTCGGCTGTGAGGCCGGGGAACTCCCTGAGCTGGTTGCGCTCCGCCTTGCTGGCGAATTCGGCGTGTTTTTCCGACAGATAGCCGTTGTCCTGCGGCTTGACCTTGCGTCCCTCGTATTCCTCAACATCGCCGCGTGCCATGATCCACTCGCGGCGCAATGCCGGCAGTCCCTGTTCGACCGTGCCGGTGAATGCCGGATCGCCCCACGGGCCGGAACAATCATACACGCGCACCGGATCATTCACCTCGATCCGGCCATCGAGCCTCTTGGTGGGAGACAGGGTGATCTCGCGCATCGGCACACGGATCGAAGGATGCAGCCGGCCCTCGACGTAAACCCGCGTGGACGCGGGAAGCGGCGCGCGGGAGGCATCGTGGTTTTCCGGCAAGTTGCCTGTGGAGTCTTCGGGACGGACCATGGTGGGCGGGCGGTTGGTGGATGGATGTGGGAACAAAAAAAGCCGCGCGTGATGCGCGGCCGGTGAAAGTTGAGCTGGGTGGTCCCGACTTCCTACGGCGGCGCGACCCGCTTCAGGTTCGAAGGGTCTTTCCCCCGCGTGGGAAAATCTCGGCTCCGCGTTCGTGGAGCGCCCCTGTCGTCGGTGGCAGCATTCAGGCTCCCGCGTGGCTTGTCAAGCGGCCCGGTCCATGACGCGGGATGCGGCATGCTGGTTTCAGCGAAACGCAGGGGCGCACGGCTCGCCGGGGAAAACGCGGGGCTGAGCATGTGGCTGCCGGCATTTCCGGATACTGTGGGCTGATCCAGCGGGTGGTGTGGGCGGCAGCGGATTTCACGGCTCAGCGCAGCGTGCGGATGCCGGCTTCCACGGCGGCGCTCAACCGGCTGAAGACCTCCTCGAAGCCGCCGGTGCCGTCGATGGTGACGACCTCGCGGTGCTTGCGGTAGTTGTCGATCACCGGGACGGTCTTGGTTTCGTGCTCCTTGAGGCGCTTGACGATGCGGTCGGTGCTGCTGTCGTAAGGCATGCGGCGTTCGGTCTTGCTGCGCGCGTCAAGGCGCTGGACGAGTTCCAACAAAGGCACGGAAACGTCGATGACCATCGAGACCCCCGACCCGTGTTTGCGGAGCAGGCCGTCGAGGATGTACGACTGCACCAGCGTGCGGGGAAAGCCCTTGAAGATGAAACCTTTCACGCCGTTGGCGTTGGAGATTTTCTTTTCGATCAGACGGACGACGATTTCATCCGGCACCAGTTCGCCGTTTTCGTAGAGCCTGGCCACTTCGCGGCCGGTCTCGCTGCCGTTGCGGATCTCCTCATCGAGCATGAGGCCGGTGGCGACGTATTCGAGGCCGAACTTGCGGGCCAGCGCCATGCCCTGCGATCCGCGGCCGGAGCCGGGATAACCGAAGAGCACGAGGTTGAAGAGGTTCTTGTCGAGCTCCGCCTGGAGGATGCGCACGATGTCGGCGCGGACCTCCCCGATGCTGCGGGTGCCGTCGATGTCGTGTTGCTGGCCCTTGTCACGGTAGAACTGGAGCACGGGCAGGGTTTTTTCGTGATACTCGCGCAGGCGGTTGCGGATGACGGTCTCGTTGTCATCGAGGCGGCCGGATGTCTTGCCGCGTTCCAGCAGACGGCTGACGGAAACCTCCTCGGGGATCTGCAGGTTGATCAGGCAGTTGAGCGAGGTGTTGAGCTTGATCATCAGGCCGTCGAGGATGTAGGCTTGGATGAAGGTGCGCGGGAAGCCGTCGAAGAGGAAACCGGCGGCCTGCGGGTTCTCGGTGATGGTTTTCTCGATGATCTGGACGATGATTTCGTCAGGCACCAGTCCGCCGGCGGCGATGATGCAGCGGGCCTCCTCGCCGAGCCTGGTGCCGGCGGCGAGTTCGCGGCGGAGCAGGTCACCGGTGGAGATGTAGAACAGGTTGAAGTGTTTGACGAGGTATTCGGACTGGGTGCCTTTGCCGGCGCCCGGCGGGCCGAAGAGTGCGATGTTGAGCATGGGGGTATGGGTGGGGTTGGGTTCAGGAATCCGGGGCGCGGGCGGATGATGGCACCAGCAATTCATAATCGACCAAGCCGAGAACCGGCCGTCCGCGGCGGTGCAGCACTCCGCGGCGTGTCAGGCGGACGATGAGGTGGCGGGGCTTGTGATCGAGCACCATCCAGCCGTTTTCAAACAACTGCAGGGCGGCGTGGCGGGTCCACTCGGCCATCCGGCCGGAGGCGATGAGTGTGGCGGCGCAGGCCTGTTCGAGATCCATCCCGTCGATCCAGCGGTACAAAAGGATGTAGATGCGCTCCCAATCATAGCGCACCTTGGGTTCGCTGCTGTTGTCCTGGCTTGCCAGAAGCCGGTGTTGATAGGTCCTGCACAGGTGGCTTTTGCGGCCGAGCTGCCACTCGAGGTAGCGGGTGGGTGGCGAGTAAACCGCGAGCGGAGCATTGGTGGCGAACAACCTGCGGCAGCCGCCGCGCAGCAGCTCGAGGTTGGAGAACTCCTCGAACGGGGGCAGGAACTCGGCATGATCCACCCGGTCCATGAACTGGCGGTTGGAAACCAGTTCGTCCGCCACGGTGATGCCGACATCCTGGCCGAAGCGGCTGAACTTCACCACCAGCGCGAAACGTCCCGAAGGAGGGTCCGGCACGGGCACGCGGTAAACCGCGCCGGTGGCTCCGGCGAGCGCACGGCCCTGCTTGCGGAACTGCTCGCCAGTAAACCACCGCCCGGGCAGCAGCCGCTCGGCAAAG
>JBIJBN010000045.1:0-10567 GCA_044345175.1 Luteolibacter sp. | reverse complement strand
GAGATTGGGGGTCGTGGGGATCAGTGTCCGAAGCCGAACAGGTTGATTGCCACCGGGATCGAGACGAAGCCGGCCCAGATCAAGAGCGCGTAGCCGATGGAGAGCTGGTTGAGCAGTGTGACTGATTTTTTCGAGCGCAGGCCCAGGGTTTGGAAGACCGACTGGAAGCCGTGGGCGAGGTGCGAGGCGAGCAGGGTCATGGCGACCACGTAGAAAAGCGTTGCCGGCCACCATGAGAAGCCGTCGATGACCATTTTCCATGCATTGTGGACCTGTTTGCCGTCGAGCATGTAGCTGTAGAGCGCGGGGTCGTCGTATTGGTTTCCGGCGCGGACGGTGAAGTGCAGGATGTGATAGATGAAGAATGCGAGGATCGTCAGGCCGGTGAGGATCATGTAGCGTGACGAGGTGGAGGCCTGGATGGTGGCCGGGTGTTCGTAGGACTTGCGTGCGGTGCGGTTTTGCCGGGTGAGGGCGATGGTGGCGGCGATGTGGAGGCCGAGCATCACCAGCATGACGATGCGGAAGATCCAGATGCCGGCGCCATGTCCCATGTGATGGAGGAAGTGGGCGTAGGCGTTGAACGGCTCGGGACCCATGAACACCACCAGGTTGCCCACCAGGTGTCCGGCGAGGAACAGCACGAGGAAGAGGCCGGTGAGGGCGACGACGAGCTTTTTCCCGATGGAGGAGGACCAGTAGGTTGTGATGCAGCGGGTGAGGGCGTTCATGGCGTGGGTGTGGGGCGCGAGGCCGGCCGCGCGGAGAATGAAGCGTGCGTCCGGTTCATTTCAAGCGGAGAGTCCGCGCAGGCGGAATTGGCGGGGGCAATGAAAGGATTTGCGGAGCCCGGAGAGGGCGGAGTCAGGCCTCGCGGAGGTAATGAGAGGCGAGGTCCACCGTCTGGTAGGGCACCTCGAAGCGGTCGCAGACGAGGTTGGCGCTGATGCGGCCGGACTCGTAGATGGTGGGCAGGCCGCTGCCGGGGTGGGTGCCGCCGCCGACGAGGTAGCAGTTGTCGAAGCCGTTGTAGCGGTTGTGCGGCCGGAAATAGAGCATCTGGGTGAGCGTGTGCGAGAGGTTGAAGGTGGCGCCCATGAAGATCGATGCGCTTTGCCAGTCTGCCGGTGTGAGGATGCGCCTTGCGATGATGTGCGAGCGGAGGTCCTTCATGCCGGTGCGTTGTTCGATGCGCCGGAGGATTTTTTCCGCATAGGATTCCTTGTGGCTTTCCCAGTCGAATTCGTGGCGGTTGTTGATGGTCGGCACGAGGATGTAGAGGCCGGATTTGCCCGCCGGGGCGACGTGTGGATCGGTGACGCAGGAGTTGCGGATGTAGATCGACATGTCGTCCGAGACATGGCGCTCGCTCTGGATGTCCGCGACGTTGGCCTTGTAGTCGTCGGCGAAGAGGATGTGGTGGTGCGGTTCGTCCGGGTAGATCGTGTCCAGACCGAGGTAGATCATGAAGGTGGAGCAGGAGAACTTGCGTCTGCGCATTTTCCGGTCCGGCACGTTGTGGCCGCCGAACAGGCGTGTGGCGGCGTGGCCGTAGTCGGCGTTGACGATGACGGCATCCGCCTGGATGCGTTCGCCGTTTTCAAGCATGGCGCCGTCGAGCACGCGGCCCTTGTGGAGCAGTTGGCGGACGGGGGATTCGAGCCTGAGTTCGCCGCCGGATTCGCGGAAGACATCGGCCATGGAGCGTGAGATGCGGTTGAGGCCGCCCTGGACGTGGTAGATGCCGTATTTGTATTCGGTGAACGAGAGGATGCTGAAGAGCGCGGGGCATTGCCATGGCGACATGCCGAGGTATTTCGACTGGAATGTGAATGCGAGCTTGAGCCGTTCGTCGTCGAAATAATCGCCCAGGACATCGTGCACGCTGCGTTTGGTGAGGACGTGCGGGAGGGCTTTGAGGAGAGTCGGCCTGAGGAAGGCGCCGAGTGTGTGGTAGGGATACTGCAGGCAGGGATAGATCGCGCGGAACTTGTCGCCCTGTTCGACCATGTAGCGGTGGAAGCCGGCGCTGCTTCCGGGGAAGACACGTTCCAGCTCGGCGGCCATGCGGGACGAGTCGCTGAAGGTGTTCATCGAGGTTTCCCCCCAGCTGAGGCGGGTCATCGGGTTGAGGTCGACGAAATCGAGGTGGTCGTCGCTTTTGCGTCCGGTTTCGGCGTAGATTTCGTCGAGGCAGAATTTCTGGTGGAGGAAGGTGGGGCCGACATCGAATGAGAATCCGTCCAGGTTGAGTTCCGAGTTGCGTCCGCCGACGCGGTCGTTTTGCTCGACGATGGTGACGCGGAAACCGCGGTGTGCGAGCAGCATTCCGGCGGTGAGACCGCCTGGTCCGGCGCCGACGATGAGGATGTGTTTCTGGCTGGCCTTGGGCATGCGATTGGGCGAGTGGCGGCTGATGCTATCCGGAGGTGCCCGGAAAGCAAATCCTCCGGCAAAAAAGTGTGCGGATGGCGGATTCGGCTGATGATTCGGGGTTTTAGGAACCCCTCTTGACCGCATCCGGCCGATGGATTAAAGAATCGCCCTCCGGCGGGTGTGGGTGCCCGCCGGGGCAGATTGGATTTTTTTATGGAAACGGCTGTGAACGTGAAGGCATCCCATTGGGTATTGGGCGGGGTTTTTCCGTGGCTGTTGGCCGCATGCGTGACAGATCCATCCACTCCGCCGGATTTGGTGAGGCCGCAGCGGACATTGCACAGGTGGCATGACGACGGAGGGCCCGGCAAGGTGAGCATCCGGATCAGTCTGCCGGACCAGATTGCGGAGTTCGAGCGTGGCGGCCGGCCGATTGGCTGGAGTTATGTGGCCACCGGCAGGGAGGGTTTTTCGACCCGGCCCGGGCATTACCGGATCACCGAGAAGATCGTGGACAAGCATTCCAACCGTTATGGATGGATTGAGGATGGCTTTGGCAACATGGTGAATTCCGCGGCGCGGGCAAGGGACCCTGTGCCGGAGGGGATGGTCTACAAGCCCGCGCCGATGCCATACTGGATGCGGCTGACGTCTTACGGCATTGGCATGCATGGCGGCATCATCCCGGATCCCGGCAAGCCCGCATCCCATGGCTGCATTCGTCTGCCGAATGAATTCGCGCCGGTATTGTTCGATGCCGTGGAGGTGGGCACGCCGGTGATCATCACCCATGCGCGCAGCGAAGTGATTCCGCCGCAGGACAGTCCGCGGCCGCCGGAATTCAGCGATGGATACCGAGTGATTGCGACGCGTCCGGTGGACAGGGCGCCGACGGGATACTCTTACTCCTCCGACCCGGGTTCCGGTTCAGTTGGACGATGAGACGTAGAGTTCCGAGCCTTTGGCGAGAATGGTGCCGGGCACCAGGTCGAGGCCGTTGAGATCGTTGAGCCGCTCGATGGTGATGTTGTGTTTGGCGGCGAAGTCCGCGACGCTCATCTCGTTCTCGATGGAAACGGTATGAATGCGCTCCGTGGGGCCGGCGGGTTGCTCTCCGGCGGGGGCGGCGGGGGTGGTTTGGGGTGCCGGCGGAGTTGTGATTGGCGTCGGTGGGTTGGCAGCGGGAGCATCCGCTGGCGGGGGGGTGGTGCGGGCGGTGGCCTCGGGAGTGGCGTCTGGAGTGGCGTCTGGAGTGGTGGTTGCTGCCTGCGGGGAGAGGAGGATTTTCCGGCCGGGTCTGAGGTTTTTTGGATCGAGGCCGGGATTGGCGGCGAGCAGGCGATCCACAGGGACTCCGTATTTGCTGGAGATGCTGGAGAACGTGTCGCCCGGGCGGATCGTGTGGCTGCCGGTGACGGCCTGGCGTGCGGGTGTGGATGGTTTTCCGGGGATTTTCAGTGATTGTCCGGGTTGGATGATGCTGCTGAGTTTGAGGCCGTTGGCCTTGGCCAGGGCATCCACGGTGCAGCCATGGCTGCGTGCGATCCGGGACAGGCTGTCACCGGGTTTGACGGTGTAGGTGGCTGTTGCGGGTTGTGCGGGTGCAGCGGTGCAGAGCACGGCGCAGATCCATGCGAGATGCCGGATGGTGGGTTTCATCAATGTGTGAGTTTCCAGATGCGGCGATCCGCATCAAGAAAAATGAGGGGTTCCGCGGGCTTTGCGCGGGGGGTGCCGGGCGGGCGGTCCGGATCCCGGATCAGGCGCGGCCGAGGTAGGAATTGTCCTCGGTTTTCACGTTGATTTTCTCGCCCACGTTGATGAACAGCGGCACCTGGACGACCAGGCCGGTTTCCATGACCGCCGGTTTGTAGACATTGTTCGCGGAGTCGCCCTTCACTCCTTCGGAGGACTCGGCCACGGTCATGGTCATCGTCAGCGGCAGTTCCACGGAGACCACGATGCCGTCGGCGATGAGCAGTGTGTAGATCTGGCCCTCGATGAGGTAGTTTTTGACGTTTTCGATGAGGTCCTCGTAGACCACCGCGTCCTCGTAGGTGTTCGGATCGAGGAAGTGGTAGCCGCTGCTGTCCTTGTAGGAATATTCGTGTGGGGTGCGTTCGAGCACCACGCCCTCCATGGCGTCGTTGGAAGTCATCCGCAGATTGAAGATTTTTTTGGTGGCCACGCTGCGGATCGACATCTGGACATAGGAAGCCATGCGCGGCGGGGTTTTGAGCTCATGGTCCACGACGAGGCAGATCTCGTTGTTGTGGCGGACGGCGTGGCCTTTGCGGAGGTTGATGACGGGTGTGCTGGGCATGGCGGTGTGGGGCGGCGGAGATACGGGCCTGCGGTGGGCGAGGCAAGCCGGAAATCAGGCCGTGACCGCGCCGCGGTCGTCGTTGAGGCCGGATTTTTCGAGGAAGTAGTCATAGCCGCCGGTGTAGCGTGTGAGTGCGGCGGCGGTATCGGTGGTGTTGCGGGTGATGTGCAGGGTGGTTTCCGCGAGGGTGCGGATGAAGTGCACGTCGTGGGAGATGAAGACCAGCGTGCCCTCGTAGGCCCTGAGCGCGTTGACGAGCGAGTCGATGGAGAGGATGTCGAGGTGGGTGGTCGGCTCGTCCATGAGCAGCAGGTTCGGCGGATCGACGAGGAACTTCACCAGGTTGAGGCGTGATTTTTCCCCGCCCGAGAGCACGCCGCAGCGTTTTTCCACATCGGCCCGGCGGAACAGGAAGGTGCCGAGGATCGAGCGGGCGTCCTCATCGCGCAGGGTGGGGCAGCAGCCCATGACCTCTTCGAGCACGGTGTTGTTTTCGTTGAGTGACTCGAGGCGGTGTTGGGAGTAGTAGCCGAGCTTGGTGGCGTGGCCTGGCAGGCGTTTTCCGGAATCCACCGGGATGATGCCGGCGAGGATCTTGAGCAGGGTGGACTTGCCCGCGCCGTTCGGGCCGACGAGCACGATGCGGTCGCCGCGTTCGATGGTGAGGTCGAGGTTTTGGTAGATGGTTTTGTCGCCGTAGGCTTGGCAGACTTTTTCGAGCTCCATGACCTTCTGGTTCGAGCGCGGCGGCTGGGGGAAGGTGAACTTGAACGGTTTGCGGGGCGCGCGGGGTTTTTCGACGCGTTGGAGTTTTTCGAGGAACTTGATCCGTGATTGGACCTGGGCGGCTTTCGATCCGATCTGGCGGAAGCGGTCGATGAACTCCTGGTGTTGTTCGATTTCCTTCTGTTGGGCGCGGTAGGCGGCGGTTTGCTGGTCGAAGCGGGCCTCGCGCTGCTGGAGGAAGGACGAGTAGTTGCCGGTGTAGGAGATGAGTTTTGCGGCGTCGGGATCGATTTCCACGACGGTTTCGATGATCGAGTCCATGAAATCGCGGTCGTGCGAGATCATCAGGATGGCGCCGGAGTAATTGAGCAGGTAGCGGCGGAACCAGAGCAGCGAGAGCAGGTCGAGGTGGTTGGTCGGCTCATCGAGCATGAGCAGGTCCGGTTCCATGACCAGCAGGCGTGCGAGGTGGGCGCGCATCACCCAGCCGCCGGAGAAGGTTCTTGCGGGTTTTTGGAAGTCCTCCTGGCGGAAGCCGAGGCCGGCGAGGATTTTCCTGGCCTTGGGTTCGAGTTGGTAGCCGTTGAGGTGGTTGAACTGGTCCTGGGCCTTGGCGAAATCCGGATGGGAGAGGTCGCCCTTGGTCTCGTGTTCGCGCATGGTGCGGAGGATGCCGGTCATTTCCGGGGTGATGCCCATGGCGATCTCGATGATGGTTTCATCGGTGGGCTCTCCGGCCTCCTGCGGGAGGTAGCCGGTGATTGCGTATTCGTCGCGCTCGATGGTGCCCTCGTCCGGGGGTTCCTCATCGAGGATCATGCGGAAGAGGGTGGACTTGCCGGCGCCGTTGGGGCCGACGAGGGCGACGCGTTCGCCCCAGTTGATGGACATTTCCGCCTCGCGCAGCAGGGTGCGGCCGCCGAGGGTTTTGGTGAGCTTTTTGATGGTGAGCACGCCGTGGGTTTAGGCGAGCGTCGGATGGCGGGCAAGCAATTCGGCGGTGGGGGCTTGCGGGTTGGTTGGGGGTGGTGTTCAGGCCTCCAGTTCAAGCGTGTCGCGGCCGGCCCTGCCGCCGGGTGAGGCGTCGTCCTCCGCGCGGGTGAGGCGCATGCCCACCGGTTTGGAGACTCCGAATTCCTCCATGGTCACGCCATACATCACATCGGCGCGGGCCATGGTGCGCTTGGAGTGGGTGACGATGATGAATTGCGAGCGGTCGATGAAGCGGTCGAGCACCTTGACGAAGCGCCCGATGTTCGCCTCGTCGAGAGGTGCGTCGAGTTCATCGAGCACGCAGAACGGGCTGGGTTTGATCATGTAGATCGAGAACAGCAGTGCGACGGCGGTCATCGAGCGTTCGCCGCCGGAGAGCAGCGTGATCGACTGCAGCTTCTTGCCGGGCGGCTTGGCGATCACCTCGATGCCGGATTCGAGCGGATCATTCTCGTCGAGCAGCGTGAGGTCGGCCTGGCCCTTGTCGCCGAACAACTCCCTGAACATCGACTGGAAGTTGACGCGCACTTGGGAGAAAGTCTCCGAGAAGAGGCGTTGGGTTTCGGTGTTGATGCGTTCGATGACTTCGAGCAGTTCGGATTTCGAGGCCACGAGGTCGTCGTGCTGGCCGCGGAGGAAATTGTATCTTTCCTCGAGTTCCTCGAACTCCTCGATGGCATCCAGATTGACGGGGCCCATGGCGTCGAGGCGGCGCTTGATGTCGGTGACGATCATTTCCACGAAATCCCAGTCCGGTTCGCCGGACATTTCCCCCGGGATGGGGGCATCCTCCGCGGCGGTGCCATCCACCACGACGGTGGGGGTGAGGTCGTCGTCCTGGGACTCGCCGTCGGCGTCGACGACCATTTGGCGGCCGCCGCGTGCCTGCAGCGCTTTCTGGGAGGTGATGCTGGCGAGCAGCGCGTGGGCATCGGGTTCGAAACCGGACAGGTCCACCTGGTAGCGTTCCTGGATCATGTTGGTGAGGTTTTCGATGCGCAGGTCGAGTTTGGTGGCTGCGATTTCCTCGCGGCCCTTTTGTTCGAGGATGGCTGCGTGGTCGCGGCGGACGGCGGCGAGGCGGGTTTCCGCGGTTTCGATGGCCTCGAGCAGGCCGGTGCGGCCTGCGGCGCGGGACTTGATATCCGATTCGAGTTGTGCGGCGAGGATGCGTTGGGATTCGCATTCCGCCGTTAGAGCGTCGTTTTCCGCGGTGGCCGCCCCGATGCGTTGTGAGAACGCCTCGATTTCCGCCTCGCGGCGGAGTGCGGCCTCGCGCAGTTCGGAGAGTCTGGCCTCCATCGGTTTCTGTTGTTCCTCTGCGGCCTGTTTGGCGCGGCGTTCGACGGCGAGTTCGGTGCGCAGCTCGTTGAGGGTCGAGTTGAGTTCCTGTTCGCGGCGTGCGGCGGCGTCGGATTCGGCCTGGAGGGTGCGGGTTTCGTTTTCGATGGCATCGAGGCGTTCGCGTGATGATGCCAGTTCGGTTTCCATTTGGCTGCGGCCGGCTGCGGCGGCGCGTTCGCGGTTTTCGAGTTCGCCGAGTTCCCAGCGGACGTTTTCGGCCTTGGTTTCGAAGCTTTCCACCTCGCGGGTGGCGAGGCTGTGCTGGCCTTGGAGCATGGAGATCTCCACCTTGCGTCGCTGGAGGCGTTCCCTGGAGACCTCGACTTCCTCGCGCAGGCGTTCGAGATCCTGTTCGAGGGAGGCGACCCGGGCGCGCGCCTGTTTGTCGGTTGCGTTCAGTTCGGCCAGTTCGGCCTCGAGCGAGCGCAGTTCGTTGCGCAGTTCGAGGACCGGGGTGGCGCCTTCGCCGCTGGCGCCGCCGCGCAGCATGCCATCGGTGTCGATCAGAATGCCCCCGGTGGTGACGAGGGTGACGCCCGGGTGATGGGGCCGCAGGCGCAGGGCGGTGGAGAGATCCGGGACGATGAGCACCTTTTCCAGCAAGCGTCCGAGCAGCGGCTGGATTTTCCGGTCCGCGCGCACGCGGTCCAGCGCCCAAGCGGTGGCGCCTTCGGGGAGCGCCATCATCTGGGTGGTGTCGGAGCCGGTGATGAAGGACTCCGGGAGGATGGCTGCGATGCCGAGTTGTTTGGCGGTGAGGCGTTCGATGATTGTCTCCGCGGTCTGTTGGTCGCGCACGACGACGGCCTGCAGGCGGTTGCCGAGGGCCGCCTCGATGGCGCGGGCGCAGGTGTTGTCCGTTTCGATGAACGAGGCGAGGGCGCCGAGGATGGCGGGTTTGAAGCGGTGTGGTTCATCGAGTCCCTGCAGCACGCTGCGGGTGCCTTTTTCGAATCCCTCGCCGCTTTCGACCAGTTGGCGGACGGCTTCGAAGCGGGCGGTGCGCATGGCGAGGTTTTTGTTGGCCTCGACTGCCGCGGCGCGTGCGGCATCGAGATCGCCGCGGGTGTGTTGGTAGGAGCGTTCGGAGCTGCGGAAGGCCTCTTCGAGTCCGGCGACGCTGGCGGCGGCGGCCTCCACCTCGCCGGCGATGCGGGACTGTCCCGCGCGGAACTCATCGAGTTCCAGCTGCAGGCGCTGTTCCTCCTCGGCCAGCTGGCGCGCGCGTTCGCGGGTGCCTTCGAGCAGGGACAGCGAGCTTTCGATTTTCGCCTGGAGTGAGGCGATCAGTGTCTGGGTCCGGTTCGCTTCCGCGCGGGCGTCGCGCAGCGCGGCATCGGCGCGTTCGCGCTCCCCGCGCGCGGCCTGTGCGCGTGTTTCGCGCTCGTTGAAGAGAAGTTCCTTTTGGGCGATGATCCGTGCCAGTTCGTCCAGCGACTCGTTGGCGGCGATGAAATCGAATTCCTGTTGTGCGAGTTTGCCGCGGGTGGCGGAGATGTCCTCGTGGTTCTGGCGGATGCGGCTTTCGAGTTCGCTTTTGCGTTCCTCGTTGAAGGCGATGCGGCCTTCGGCGGTGGCGAGCGCGTTGCGGTGTTCGTTGAGAGTTCCGCGGAGTTCGGCCAGTTCACCTTCGAAGGCACGGGCCGCGGCGCGGGCCGCGGCGACCTCGGCCTCGTTGGCTGGCAGTTGCAACTGGAGTTCGGAGTCGCGTGTTTCGAGTCCGCGGATCGAGGTGAGGAGTTCGTCGCGCCCGGCGCGGAGTTCGATGAATTTCCGGTGTCCGAGGTGGGTGTCGAGCACGCGCGTGTCCGCGGCGAGCGCCTGGTAGCGGCGCGCCTTGGCGACCTGGCGTTTGAGCGAGTTCATCCGCCGTTCCTGTTCCGCGAGCACATCGGAGACGCGCAGCAGGTTGGCCTCGGTGTATTCCAGTTTGCGCAGGGCCTCCTTTTTTTCCTTTTTGAACTTGGTGATGCCGGCCGCCTCCTCGAAGACCGCGCGTCGCTCCTCGGGTTTGGAAGACAGGATCTGGTCGATCTGTCCCTGGGCCATGATCGAGTAGGCGGTGCGGCCGATGCCGGTGTCCATGAGCATGTCATGGATGTCCTTGAGCCGGCAGAGTGTGCCGTTGATGCGGTATTCCGAGCGGCCGTCGCGGAACACCCTGCGGGTGAGCGCGACCTCGTTGTAATCGACCTTGAGGGCCTGCTCGCAATCCGCCATGGTCAGGGTGACCTCCGCCATTCCGAGCGGTTTGCGTTTCTCGGTGCCGTTGAAGATGACATCGGCCATTTCGCCGCCGCGCAGGGCCTTGGCGGAGGTTTCGCCGAGCACCCACCGGATGGCATCCACGACGTTCGATTTGCCGCAGCCATTCGGGCCGACGATGCCGGTGACGCCCTCGGCGAATTCGAAGACGGTCTTGTCTGCGAAGGATTTGAAGCCGTGGATTTCGAGGGTTTTGAGATACATGCGGGCTGAGGGTGTTGAGGTTTCGGTCCGGGTGGGGTGGAGCGTCCCACAGCCTAGGTGAGGAATTCTGTGACCGCAATGCGGCACGGGAAAAAAGCAATATGTAGTGGCATGATGCGCCAATGCATACCACATGTAGTTGTTTCAGATCCTTAAGGTATCTGAAACAGATTGCGTTGGGAGCGATGAATCCCGGGATGGCGGATGCGGTTCAGCTGCCCTTGGGGATGGTAGGGAGCAGGGGGATTGTGTGGGGGGGGCTCCGGTCTCAGGGCAGGTTGGTCACGCCCATGAGGAAGCGGTCGCATTCGCGGGCGGCGCCGCGGCCTTCGT
>JBIJBN010000044.1:0-10571 GCA_044345175.1 Luteolibacter sp. | reverse complement strand
TGCCGAGGCGCGGACGCTGACGATTGCGGACCATGGCATCGGCATGTCCCGCGAGGAACTGGTGAAAAACCTCGGCACGATCGCCCATTCCGGGACCAAGGCCTTTCTCAAGGCCGCAAGCGAGGGGGGGGCGTCCCCGGGCAGCATGATCGGCCAGTTCGGCGTCGGCTTCTACTCGGCCTTCATGGTCTCGGACAAGGTGGCGGTGCACACCCGGTCCTGGCATGCCGACTCACCGTCGCTTGTCTGGACCAGTGACGGGGTGAGCGGCTATGAAATCGATGATGCCGGTGATTCGGACCGCGGCTCGAAACTGGTGCTCCACCTCAAGGAGGATTGTGCGGATTACGCCACCGAGGCCCGTGTCCGGCACCTGATCGAGACCTACAGCAACTTCGTCGGCTTCCCGATCCTGCTCAACGGCAAGCGCGTGAACGAGGTCGAGGCGCTGTGGCTCAGGAACAAGTCGGAGATCACCGACGATCAATACAAGGCGTTCTATCAATTCGCCTGCAAGGCGTGGGACGAGCCGTCCTACCGCCTGCACTTCAGCGCGGACGCGCCGATCGCCATCAACGCCCTGCTTTTCGCCCCCTCCGAAAACCCCGAGCGCATGGGCTTCGAAAAAACCGGACCCGCCGTGGCCCTTTACTGCAAAAAGGTGCTCATCGATCCATCGCCGCGCGATCTGCTGCCGGACTGGATGCGCTTCATGAAGGGCGTGGTGGACAGCGCGGACATCCCGCTCAACATCTCGCGGGAGACGATGCAGGACAGCGCGCTCATCCGCAAGCTCGGCAGTGTGATCAGCAAGCGCGTCATCCGGATGTTCGAGAAGGAGGCAGGCGCGGATCCGGAGAGATACCGTGGTTTCTACCGCAAGTTCGAACGGTTCTTCAAGGAGGGGGTCGTCACGGATTACCCCAACCGCGAGGCGTTGGCCGGGCTGCTGCGCTTCGAGTCCTCGCTCACTGAGCCCGGCGGACTGTGCGGGCTGGCCGATTACGTCCAGCGGATGAAGGACGGGCAGGACCGGATTTATTATCTCGTCGGCGCCGGCCGCGCCCAGATCGAGGACAGCCCCTACATGGAGGCATTCAAGGCGCGGGGACTGGAGGTCATCCACCTCACCGAATCGGTCGACGAATACGTGATGGACTCGCTCGGGACCTTCGACGGCAGGAAACTTGTCTCCATCCGGCACGCGGGCCTGGAGCTGGAGGAGCGCGAGACTGAGGGGGAATCGCTGACACAAGAGCAGACCGCCTCGTTGTGCGGGTTTCTCGAAAAGGAACTTGGCGGGCGCGTCACTTCCGTCACCAGCGGCAGGCGTCTGGTGGAGCATCCGGTGATGGCGCTGGTTCCGGCCGACGGCCTGAGCCCGCAGATGCGGCAGATGATGCAAGCGATGGACGAGAATTTCAAAGACGAGGTGAAGGTGGAACTCGAGATCAATCCGCGCCATCCGCTGGTTAGAAAACTCGCCGCAACCGTGGATGCCAACCCGGAACTTGCCCGGATCGTCGCCTGCCAGCTTCTCGACAACGCGCTGATATCCGCCGGCTTGCTTGAGGATGCCCGCGACACCATCAGCCGCATGAACACGCTGATGGAGAAGGCGATGGCTTGAGGCCAACGCGCGTATCACCCCCGCAAAGTTTCTTGCGCGGCCGCCGCGGTCCTGCCTAAAACGGGATGTCATGCGGTGGAGAGGCAGACGTCAAAGCACACAGGTCGAGGACAGGCGGGGCCGCTCCCAGGGAGGCGGCGGGCTCGCGCTTGGCGGCGGGCTCGGGACGCTTCTGATCGTCATTGCATTCCTCCTGCTCGGCGGGGATCCCGCGGCCTTGGTGGACATGGCGGGGAAAATACCGCCGCCACAAGCCGGTGGAACCGTCTCATCGCCACAGGATGAGGAACTCAAGCAAATGGTCGGCGTGGTGCTGGCCGATACCGAAGAGGTATGGGACGAGCAATTCCACAGGCTGGGCCGGACCTATGAGAAGCCCAGGCTGGTGATTTTCTCGAATGCCGTGCGGTCCGGCTGCGGCTACGCCGACTCACAGGTCGGGCCGTTCTACTGCCCGGCGGACCGCACCATTTACATCGATCTTTCGTTTTTCCACGAGCTGGAGCGGCGCTTCGGAGCGGAGGGTGATTTCGCACAAGCCTATGTCATCGCCCATGAGGTGGGTCACCACGTCCAGAAACTGCTCGGCATTTCAGACCAGGTCCAGCAGGCCCGTGCCGCAGGGGCCGGCAAGGGGGCGGACTCGCTCGCCGTGAGGCTCGAACTCCAGGCGGATTTCCTCGCCGGCATGTGGGCGCGCAAGGCCCAGGAAAAATTCAGCTTTCTCGAGGAGGGCGACATCGAGGAGGCGCTCAACGCCGCCAATGCCATTGGCGATGACACGCTTCAGCGGCGCGCGCAGGGCCGGGTCGTGCCGGACTCATTCACCCATGGCACATCCGCCCAGCGGATGCGTTGGTTCCGCCGCGGATTCGAGACCGGTGACATCCGGCAGGGCGATACATTCAACACTCCCGATCTTTGAGCGACCGCAGACCCCGGACCGTACCGGGATGACGCGAAAACGGGTGCCGCAAGGCACCCGCATCCTCCGGCGATGGGTATCCCGGAACCGATTCTTACTCGGCGGCCTCGGCGCGCTGGGCGACAGGCGCGTTCGAATAACGCCAGCGGATCTTGTTGCGCTTGGAGGCGGAGCGGAGTTTGCGCTGCTTGCGCTCGGTCGGGGTTTCGAATGCGCGGCGGCGGCGCATTTCCTCAAGAATTCCCTCGCTGTCCAGCTTGGTTTTCAGGCGTTTCAAGGCGCGGTCAACCGGTTCGCCTTTTTTCAAAGTCACTCCTCGCATGCGGTGTTTCGTGTTTGGTTGGTGGGCCCGGCAGGATGCGGGCGGGCGCGGTTGATGCGCTCCCGACCCTCATTTGTCAAGACAGAACCCTCCCGTATCCGAAAAAACGGCTGTTGCGCAGGAATCAAAGCTCGTTTAAGGATCCCGCCGACCGCCTGGGCGCCCTCCGGCAGAGCCGGCGGTTTCCCGCATCCCACACAACCCATGTATCGCATCCCATTCGACCGGGTGAACTGGATCACCAGTTCCTTCCTCATCGGCACCGCCCTGACCGCCCTGATCGGCCTGCCCATCTACCTCTTCCATTTCGGCATCGACTGGTTCCAGGCCGGGATGTTCGCCTTTTACCTGGTGGCCACCATGATGAGCATCACCGTGGGTTACCACCGGTTGTTCTCCCACCTGTCCTTCAAGGCGAAATGGCCGGTGCGCCTGTTCACCCTCGTGTTTGGAGCCTGCGCATTTGAAAACTCATGCCTCGACTGGGCGTCCGATCACCGCCGTCATCACAAACATGTCGATCACGATGACGATCCCTACGACATTTCCAAGGGCTTCATGTGGGCCCACATCGGCTGGCTCATGTTCAAGCTCAATCCCGAACCGCCGATGGACAACGTCAATGATCTGCGCAAGGACAAGCTCGTGATGTGGCAGTATCGCTATGTCCACTGGATCGGCCTTGTTGTCGGCCTGATCATTCCGGCGGCGCTCGGCTATGCCTGGAATGCATGGCATGGCATGGATCCCTGGCAGGGCGCGCTGGGCGGTTTCCTCATCGCGGGCATCGCGCGCATCGTGGTGGCCCAGCACTGCACGTTCTTCATCAACTCGCTTTGCCACACCGTGGGCCGCCCGCCGTATTCCACCGGGCACAGTGCGCGCGACAGTGCGATCATGGCTTTCCTCACCTTTGGCGAGGGCTATCACAATTATCATCACGAGTTCCAGCACGACTACCGTAATGGCGTGAAACCATGGCAGTGGGATCCCACCAAGTGGACCATCTGGACGCTCTCGAAACTCGGTCTTGTCGAGGGGCTGCGCCGGGTGCCTGACAGCAAGATCCTGCTTGCCGAAATGCGCGAGGCCAGGCTGAGCGCCGAAAAACGACTCGCCGAGGTCCGCCAATTCGGACCCGGCCCGGCCCAGCGCGCCGCTGATGCCATCCATGAACTGGTTGATCGCCTGAGCGCGAATTACCACGAATTGGAAAAAGCCATCGCGGGACGTGTGCAGCTCTCGAAGTCCGCACTCGACCGCTGGCAGGCGGACACGCGTGCCATGTTGCGCGAGGTCCACCGCATGGCGGCGGCCGTCACCGCCTGATGCCCCGCCAAACCTGCGGAGCCGCACCCAGGCTGGCGGTTAGAAATCAAACATCGCCTGCCCGGCACCGGCTATGCCGTCCACCCGCGCGGATCCTTCCGGTCCTCCAGCGATTCCGGCCGCGGCAAAGCGCAGGCAGCTTCCCAGCACTTCGTTCACGCCGCCAGCCGCTGCATCATCGGCGCCATCCCCGATCCGCATCAGCATCCAGACCATGCCGCCTGTCGCGAATCCCGCACGGTGTTCCAATTCGATCGCGGGCAGGTCCGGCAGGCTTCTTCCCAGCAGGCGCAAGAACCGCTGCCGCACCTTCTCTCCATCATTCAGAACAGCTGCCGGATGATGCCGGATGCCTTCCGCGCCAAGCAGTCTGGCAAGCAGCCGGCAGCGCTCCGGCGCACCTGAAGGCATGACCAAAGGACGCGCCATCGCCTCCAGGACCAGTTCCAACGGCGGGGTTTTGCCGGACCACTTTCTCTCGACCGCTTCCAGCCGGGCCATGCGTTCCTTGTGCAGGGGACCCAGCTGCCCCGCTGCAACACTTTGTATGAGCGCCTTGCGACTGCCAAAATGGTAGTTCAAAGCCGCGACATTCATTCCTGCCTCACCCGTGATGTCGCGCACGCTCACCGCATCGAATCCGTGTTCCGCGAACAAGCGCCCGGCAGCCTGCAACAACCGGTCCTTGGCCTTGCCCTCCGCTTTTCCCGATCCATCCGCCATCACGCGCATTTCCATGCCGACATCCCAACATCCGTGTCAAACCATTGTTTGAGGTTCCCGGCGAGGCCCCGCGGGATGGCTGGATGCAGTGCCGCAACGTGCTTGAGGAAAAAACGACACCGCAGCGCGACATGCGATGAGGCGGAAAGAAAAGACTGTCCCGCAATGGATGCGATTGCCCTGGCCGGCATGGTTGGCGCGAAGCCTGGCTTGAAGATCAGCAGCAAGCCTTCGTGGAGGCCGTGCAGGCATGGGCATGCCCTTCGGGCGACGGACTGGCCGGGCTGAACGGGTCGGCTTCCGGCGCGTCCATCGCAGGGTTCGGTTCAAGAGTCTCCAATCCGAGTTTTGCGAGCAGGGCACGGTCTTGTTCGGCCTCGGGGTTCTCGGCGGTCAGGAGCTTTTCGCCATAGAAAATCGAATTCGCCCCGGCATAGAAGCAAAGCGCCTGGATTTCATCCGAGAGCCGGCTGCGGCCTGCGGAGAGGCGCACTTTGGCACCGGGCACGGCGATGCGCGCACAGGCGATCATGCGGACCAGGTCGAAGGGATCCACCTGCGGATTTTCCGCGAGGGGAGTGCCGGGCATCGGCATGAGCGAGTTGATCGGCACGCTTTCGGGCTGGGGGTTGAAGTTGGAGATCACCTCTAGCAGGCGGAGGCGGTCGGTGATGGTTTCACTGAGTCCGAGGATGCCGCCGCAGCAGACGGAGATGCCCGCGTCCTGGATGTTGCGGATGGTGCGCAGGCGGTCCTCGTAGGTGTGGGTGGAGACAATGTTCGGGTAATGCTCCGGTGAGGTGTCGAGGTTGTGGTTGTAGGCCGTGACGCCGGCGTCGCGGAGTTGTTGCGCTTCCTCCGGGCCGAGTTCGCCGAGGGTGACGCAGACTTCCATGTCGAGCGTGGCGACGTCGCGGACGATGTCGAGCACCTGCTCGAAGCGCTTGGTTCCGCCGCGCACGCCCTTCCATGCGGCGCCCATGCAGAAGCGGGTGGAGCCGTTCTGCTTGGCGGCGCGGGCGTGTTTCATGACCTCCTCGCGTTCGAGCAGGACGTGGCTTTCCAGCTCGGTCTTGTAGCGGGCGGACTGGGCGCAGTAGGCGCAATCCTCGGAGCAGCCGCCGGTCTTGATCGAGAGCAGGGTGCAGAGCTGGATTTTGCCCTCGGGCCAGAATTTCTCATGCACCTCGCGGGCGCGCTTGATCAGGTCGAAAAACGGCAGGGAGTGCAGCTCTTGGAGTTCGGCGAGGGTCATGGGTGATGTGGTGGGATACGGGGCAAATGACTAAACGCCGTGTCCACGGCATGGGAAGCAGATAGTGGGATGTGCCCAGTGAAAAGCAAGGCAGACAAAAAAACCGGGTGGCCGCGGAGGACCACCCGGTTGGGTTGGGTTTGGTTCACGGTGGCGGATGCCACGCGGGATTATTGCTTGGCCTGCGGGTTCACAATCGTCGGCGTGACACCGGTTCCCCAGACGGTCTCATCACCGGTTTGGAGCAGGTTCTTGCCGCCGCCGAGCTGTGCCAGCTTGGATTGGCGCAGGACAGGAAGCGACTGCACGCTGTTGTCGATGCGCAGCACCACGGCCTTGGCATCGTAGAGATCGATGTCGAACTGGCCGGACTGGAATGGGAAGAGCAGCGGTGCGACGACGATCGGGCGGGACGGGTTTCCGGAGGTGCTGAACGCCAGATTGCCGTTCATGATGTAGCCGAAGCCGACTTCACCGGGTTCAAGCGCGTTGGAGCTGGTGTTGAACACGTTGTCCGGTTTTTTGCTGAATGCGGTTTTCGCGTAGAACATGGATTCCGAGGAGGCGATTTCCGCAGCGATGAGCTGGCGGAAATAATCGTTGGCCGTGTTGCCCGCGAATGTCAGCTGGCTGCCGGTGTTTTCCGTCACAGTGGTGGCGGTGGTGCTGTCCGGATAAGTGCCGTATGAATTCTCGAACTCGAACATCGCCAGGCCGATCTGGCGGGCGTTGTTCACGGCTTCGGTTTGGTCGGCCTTCTTGCGCTGGCGGATCACCATGGGAGCGGTGAGGCCGGCAAGGGCGGCGATGATGACGATGACGACGAGCAGCTCCACCAAGGTGAAACCACCGCGCATTTTACGGTTCATTTTCATGGTTCAGGGTATGTATGGGGGTTTGATGAATGGGGCATGGCCCCGGGTTTTGCGAATCAAGCACCGCAGGCAAAGCCGCTGTGCTTTCAGCCAAAGTATCTTGGCGCCATCCGCATGCAAGAAGGAAGTCGGCTGGCGGCGCGGGCGGCCGCTGCCTGCTGGAACCAATGCTTGGGCAGGCTCAACCGTGTGCCGGGCGTTTGCCGGTCTCGGTCTGCCGGAGTTGCTCGAGTGTTTGTCTTTCGGAATCCGTGACCGGGTAGGGTCCGGCGAATTCGAGGCGCCGGCGTTGCTGCGGGCGTGTTCTGGCGGCGAAAGCCTCACGATCCTTGAGGTAATAGAGGATGAAGTAATGCTGCCTGTCGCTGCTGGTTTCCGCGAGGAAGTCGGGGATGCCGCGTTTGGCGACAAACAGGCCGAGGTCCGGATGGATGCGCAGCAAGGTGTTCAATCGATAATGGCCGAAGGTTTCGGGATCGGCCCTGACCAGCATGATCTGGTTGTGCGCCATGGATGCGGCGCTGCCGGGCAGGCCGGATTCCTCGTAGGTCGCGCATGAGGCCAGCATCACGGCGGTGCAGGCCGTGAGCGCCGCCATCAGGCGTGTTAATGCGGGCGGGGTGTGTCTCATGCCATTATTCCGCAGCGGCTTTCCCGCGGTTGCCTGTGGCGCGGTCCTCCGCAATGATGCGGAGGAGCATCCGGGTGTTCGGGCGGCTGGCCTCCGAGTCGACAAAAAACGCGGTTTCCATGGGCACGAGGAATTCCACGGCCGAATTGATTCCGATCAGCCCTCCATGGGCATCCACGACAGGGCCGCCACTGTCGCCGGGTTCGAGCGGGATATCGATTTTGAACTTGCGGGTGCCGGTGAGGTGGGTTTCCGGCGGCAGTGGGGTTCCGAGCCTGCCCCAGGCTGATTTGAAGCCGGTAGCGATGCCGCCATGGACGACGGGTGTGCCCAATGGCAGCCAGCGGCTTGCGGGCGTGAATGTGTAGTGGTGCGGGGTGGACACCGGGATGTGGAGCAGCGCGAGATCCGCATCCTCGGAGCGCCAGACCACCCGAGCGCGGTGCGGGGTGAGGCTGCCACCGGCGCCATGGATCACATACACATGGCGTGCATCGAGGCGGGCGAGGACATGGTCCGCCGTGAGAAAATATCCATCCGGCGAGATGACCGTGGCCGAGCCGCCATCCGCATCGCCCGGGGCTTGTGAGATGGGAAAGCCGCGTTTCACCCAGCGGCCGAGGTTTTGCTGATCGGTGACGATCACCGCGCTGACCCGCTGGAGGATCCATTTGCGGACTTCAGGCCCGGGCACCGTGGGATCCGGCTGGGGAGCCACCGCGCATGCCTGCAGGCTCAAGACCGCCAGCAGCAATGCCAACCAACGCAAACGCATGTCCATCCGCACAGAGGTAAGCACAGCCGCGGGCTTCCGTCACATCCGATTTCAATTTTCCTCAAGCAATCTTTCGACCACGCGGCGGAACGGCGCGGCCATCGCCAGGCTGGCAAGCGCTGCCGGGTCGATCCATGAGTCGCCTGTTTGGGCGGTTATGGCGGTGCCAGGCGTGCCTCCGTCGTGCACCCGCAGGGTGACCCGGTAGCGGGTGATCGTGTAGCGGTGCTCTGCGAGCAGCGGCAGGTTTCCGATTTCCGGATCATCGCGGAGCGGCAGCTTCCACAGGCCGGTGCGGCGAGTGCCGGCCTCCCGGTGAAGAAGCAGGCGGCCTTGGTCATCACGCAGCCACAAAGCATGCTCGGTGACCGGAGAGAGCGCCACCTTGCGTGATTTCACCGGCAGCGCGGCGGGATCGGTGGTCTGGCAAAAATGTGCCACAGGGCAGGCGTGGCAATCCGGGATGCCGGGGCGGCAGAACGTCTGTCCCAATTCCATCATGGCGGCGTGATGGACCTCCGGGTGGTGTGGATCGGCGAGTTCGGCGGCCCATTGGTGAATGGTTTTCAAGCCTGCCGATGCATCGACAGGCAGGCTGCAGTCCATGATGCGTGAGAGCACGCGGATCACATTTCCATCGACGACCACCGCGGGAAGTCGGAAGGCAAATGCGCGCAAGGCGCCGGCGGTGTAAGGGCCGATGCCGGGAAGTGCCAGCAGCGCGTCCAATGCGTGGGGAAACTGCCCGTCATGATCCGTGATCACGGCGCGTGCGGTGTCCCGCAGCATTCTTGCCCGCCGGTAATAGCCGAGTCCCTCCCATGCCTTGAGCAAGCGCGCGTCATCCGCAGCCGCCAGGGCCCGCACATCGGGAAACGCCTTGAGAAACCTCTGGTAGTGGCCCTTGCCCAGCACGGTGGCGATTTGCGTCTGCTGCAACATCACCTCTGAGACCAGGATCTCGTAAGGATCGCGTGTCCTCCGCCACGGGTGGTCCTTGCCGTGTTTGCGAAACCATGCGGCGAGCGCCCTGCGGAAGGCCGCCGGATGATCGGGCGCATGGCTGGTGCAGCGGGGTTTGGACACGATGGATGGAGGCTTTGCCATTTCCCGCGCCTCGCCAAGGGAATCCCCGCATGGTGCGGACATCTTGCGGGTTGGCCGACGAATGGATCCGGGCATCTCAGGCCTCCCGCTCCAGTGGTCCGATGATGGGTTTGCGCAGTGGCTGGATGATGCCGTTGTCGAGCCGATAGATCCAACTCTGGATGGCGATTCGACGATGGTGGTGCGCGCCAGATGTGCGGCCTGGGCCAACACATTGAGCTCGCAGAGCCGGTCTGCCGCGGCCTCGGGGTCCAGCATGTCGATCTCCTCGCGGTGCCTCCGGTGCAGCGAGCGGATCCCGGATAGCCAGTTGTCGATCATGCCGTGGCGGATGTTTTCGAGAGCCGCGCGCACACCACCGCATCCGTAGTGGCCGCAGACGATGATGTGGCGGACCTTTAGGACATCCACGGCGTATTGCAGCACGGCCAGCAGGTTGAAATCGGTCTCCGCAACCACGTTGGCCACATTCCGGTGGACGAACACCTCGCCCGGCGCGAGACCGGTGATCTGGTTCGCGGGAACCCTGCTGTCCGAGCAGCCGATCCACAGATAACGCGGATTTTGCTGGCCCGCCAGTCTGGCGAAAAATTCGGGATCCTCGGCATGCACGGCATCCGCCCATTCCCGATTGTTCCGCAACAGGATCTCAATGGATTTCACCGGGCCTGTTTTAAGCGGAGGATCCGCCCCCAGCCAACCACCAAATGCCCCCTGTTCGCGGCAGGCGGCGGCAATGCCACGGCCTTGTGGCGATTTGGAGCTTGCCTGATGGAGGAAGGCTGGCCAGTGTCCGCCCTCATGACCGAACATGTAGCGCGCATCCTTGGTGCCCTGACCAGCGTCTTGTTAGCCACCACGGTTCCGGCCGCGGCCGAGGCATCCGCCGAAGCACAGGGGCTCGACCAGAAGATCGACGCGTGGTTCGGCCATGCGACCGGTTGGTTCGTGGACGGCATCTTCACCGACATTCCGGTGAATGACTATCCGGTCAAGGCG
>JBIJBN010000254.1:0-3173 GCA_044345175.1 Luteolibacter sp. | reverse complement strand
CCACGAGCATGCAGATCGTCCTCCAACTGGATCGCCTTCTGGATCGGCGGATCGGCCCAAGAGACAGCCCTGCGGACCTCCTGTTCTGCATCCTCAATGGGCTGCACGCTCAGGCTGTAGACCGATCCGTGTTCCGTTTCTCCCATCATCACGAAAGCGACATGGGTGGCCTCGTCGGGCAA
Organism: Luteolibacter sp.; assembly: GCA_044345175.1. GTDB lineage: Bacteria > Verrucomicrobiota > Verrucomicrobiia > Verrucomicrobiales > Akkermansiaceae > Luteolibacter. The sequence continues at coordinate 2,991 of JBIJBN010000254.1, read as the reverse complement.
CGGTAGCGGGTAGTACGGGATGCGTGCGGCCTGCCGAGGCTCCGGCAGGCTGTACCCCGACCGGCGTGGTGCAAGCCCGGCAGCGGTCCGCCCGGCCCGTGGAACGAGCGTGACGGCACAGAGGAAACCAAGGGCGAGCAGGATGCCAGCGAGGAGGATGTCAGTCATTCTCCACCCCCAGCCTCGCCTCGACGGACAGCAGCAGTTCCTTGGCGGACTGTAGCGCTTCCTCGCTGCGTGGGTGCGGCTTGCCGCCGATGGCTGCGTCGGCGTCGGCTTGGACTTGGCAGCGGATGACATGCTCGCGGACAACACCCCGGCACCGAGCGAGGATTCGGCACACACACTCCTCCTCGTCTGCGGCGTTGGCGGCTGCGGTTCGGAGAGCGTTCAGCGTCACCATACTGACCTCCTGCACGCCCTTGCCGCAGCAGTCTGAAACGCATGGGATGGTGCTGACAAGATCCGCGATGGTTTGGACAGGAGTCACGGCCAGCATAGTACCTCCCGCGAGAACGCCGCCGCGAAGAATGCAGCCACGCCGAAGGCTCCGAACGCGAAGCCCATCCAGAATTCGTGATAGTGCTGTGAGGGCTTCATGCGTTGCCTCCGATGAACAGGTCATCCGTGTGCGCCCATGTCCGGCGCTCCGGGGCGGTCTGGATCATCTGGTCATGGATTCGCTCGGCCATCGCCGCGTCGTGGCCGCGTTCGTTCATTGCGGCGGATCGCAGGTGGCTGCGGAGCCAGCGGGCTTCCGCTTCGGTCAGGTGCAGGTGTGTCATGGTGTTCTCTTTCATTGCAGGCGTTCCCGTTCCCGGATGGGCAGCGTTGCCCACGCGGCATCGAAATCTCCCCAGTCACCTGTCGTGCGAGCCTTGCGGGCTGCACGGATCAGGTCACGCATCTGATCGGCTCGACTCTTTGTCGGGCATGAGAAAAGGGTGTCGGGTTCCACAGCGATATACACAGCGGCCATCTTCCCGGTGCGGGTCGCCCGCCGCTTGTCTGTCCGCAGCAGCAAACCTCGCTGGGTCAGCGAGGTGAACGCCGGGCTAGCCGACTGGTGCGGGACCCCTGTGGTGGCGATGAACTCGTCGCAGGTCGATCCGCTGGCGGATCGCCTGACATACGCCATCACGCGGGCCTCGTTCTCTCCAATCGCTGCGGTCTGGTAGGCGGCTCGGCTGGTGTCGCGGTAGGTCATGGCTCCTCCCGTGGCGTTGGCTCCGGCTCCTCCGGCTGCTCGTCCTCCTTCTCAAAATCGCGCCGCCCGAAATGCCGGCGAGGCGGTGCGTCATCGGGGTTCTCGCGTTCCCAGAACGAATCGAAGCCGGCCGGGTAGTTACTCATCGCTGTACCTCCACCATGATCTGTCCGCAGTGCAGCAGGAACGCGGCCTCGGCCTGTGCTCGGCTGTCTGCGGCTGCATCCAGTTCGTCCTCAGCCTCCGCAATCAGGGTGCTGCTGTTAGTGCCAGCAGCCTTGCCGAGAACGCGATGGCATGCAGCCTCGTGTCGATAGGCCCGGCTCAGGGTTCGGGCCGCGTCCAACTGGATGCGGGTCAGGGTGATGACCTGAGCGGGTGCCAGCACCGCGTCGAGGCATGCCCGGAGCATCCGCTCCACGGTGGGCCTGCCGTCGCCGGTGGCGTTGCTGCTGCGGTCGTTCACGAGTTCGTTGATGGTGCCGTTCACGCTGCACCTTCCTTCGCGCTGTTGCGGATCGCCTGCTCGCGGGTTTCCTTTCGGACGCGACCGTGAACTCCGAGGAACCAGATCGTGCCCACTGACAGTTTCCACACCATCGCTCTGGCTTCCTCCAGCGTGCTGAATCGCTCGCTGTACCTCTTGCCCCAGATTGAACCCGTGACCTCGTACAGTGCTTCGCTCATCTTGGTGTCTCCTCGGCCTGTCCGGGCCGTGCGGTGTGGTCGCCCCGACCACGCATTCACGATACCCCATTTTCGGCTAGGTGCAAGGGGGAACCAGAGGAAATCCCGAAGATTCCCGAAATAGTGCCCGAACCCCCGTTTCTACGCAGCCAATGCACATTTTGGAAATCTGGAGGAAATCTGCAATGTGGGCTTGCATTCCTGCCGATATCGGGTACAGTGATCACATGCCAGCCGGGGCGGCTGGCGAGACACCCAAACGCGGCACGGCCGCAGGAGACACCAAAATGACCACGACCAACATCAACCTGATCGTCAACGGCACCAAGGTCTACACGCGCAAGACCACCGGTCGCCCCTACACCCACGCTCTGGTTGCTCAGACCGCTGACGGCAAGTTCCAGATCACCAACTGCTCTGCCAAGGGGCCGGACTCGCTGCACGACGACGAAACGCGGATGCGGTCGCGCATCATTCGCCGCCTTGACAATCCGACTTGGTTTGTCCTGCCCATCGTTGACAACACCGTGACGCTGGCGGCCTGACGATGCCCGGCTCGCCGCCCCTCCGGGGGCGGCCTGCCCTGCACCTTCACGCAGGAGAAACGAGACACCATGACACAGCAGCAAGGACTCGCCAGCGCGTTGCTGGCCGCACAGCAAGCCCTGCCGAGCGTCGGCAAGGACAGCCAGTTCAAGAGCCAGTCTTACGGCTACGCCTACACAAGCAGCGAAACCATGATCGCAGCATGCCGGGAAGTCCTGCACGCCGCCGGTCTGACCCTTCGCCGGGCCGGGTGGCAGTTCGACGGCACGCCAGAGGGCGGCGGCCTCGTCAAGAGCCAATTCATCCTGACACACGCGCCGACCGGCGAGAGCGTGGCGGATGAGGTGGCTTGGGTGGCGGTGCCACGGGGCCAGCAGCCCATCGACAAGGCTGTGGCCGGTGCCCTGACGGCCAGCCTCGGCTACTACCTCCGCGATCTCCTGCTTGTACCCCGCGAGGACGAAAACGAGATGGACAAGCGGGACGATTCGACCTACCAGCCCCGGAAGGCTCCCGCACCTGCTCCCCGGCCGGCCCCCGCCCAGGCTCGT
>JBIJBN010000043.1:0-10650 GCA_044345175.1 Luteolibacter sp. | reverse complement strand
TGGCGGATTCCCGGAAGTGGTGTGCGCTTTCCAAGGCGCGTTCTTTGAGTTCCGCGGCTTTGGTCTCGGCGGTGTGGACGATTTCGCGGGCTTTTTCACCGGCGGCGGAGCGCAGGTCATGTGCGGCCTGGCCGATGGACGGGCCCGGGGTGTATCCCGCTTCGGGTTCGATATCCTTGGGTGTGGGAAATGGAGTGGACATGGCGGTGATGGGGTTGGTGACAAGCAGTCAGGGCATTGTCATTGCTTGGGATTAGTCGCATTTCGGGTCCCCGGGTGCAAGAAGCGACTTGGAAAAATCCGCGGATCAATTCCGCGGGGTGACGGTGGTGGCCTTGGGGATGGCGCGCAGCAGTTGTTCCTGCTCGTCCGAGGGCGGGGTGAACATCACGTTTTCCCAGACCGGTTCCTTGAGCGGGCCTGTGCCGCGGAACTGGAACATGCCGTAGAACGGGCGCAGCGGCAGCGTGATCAGGCCGAGCAGTCCGCGGGCATTCATCCGCATGGTCATCTCCAGGGTGCGGGCGGAAAGGTCGACCTCGCCCTCGCCGACGAAGTTGAGCGAGGTGGTGGTGGTTTGGAAATCGCGGGTGCGCAGCACGCCGTTGCGGATCTCGAAGGTGCAGAACGCGTTCTTGGCCCTCTCGAATCCCGACCGGCGGTCGTTGAGGACGCCGCTGATCAACGGGCTGAGCGGGCCGAACATCGGCACCGAGAACAATTCGGTTTTCTCCAGGGCGAAGAGTCCGTCGCCTGACATGGTTGGCAAGCGGCCGCGGTCGATGGAGAAAGCGATCCTGCCGGTGACTTCTCCGCCCTTGGTTTGGAATCCGTAGGACGAGCTGAGTGACTTCATGGAGAGTTTGGTCCAGCTGGTCTCACCGGTGAGTTTTCCGTTGAGGTAATCGAAGCGCGCGCGCACCGGTCCCTCGAATGCGGTGAGTTGGAGATCCCTGACGCTGACGCGCGGCCCGCGGATAGAGACCTTTCCGGAGGGTTGTGAGATGGTGACGTCCGCGCCCATCAGTTGATAGTCCGCGGCATGTGGTGTGCTGAACGAGACATCCAATGCGGTGCGGCCGGCGGGTGTGATGTCCACGATGCCGGAGCCTTGCAAGCGCGGCGGCTGGTGGAAGCGGTAGGTTTCCAGCGAGTCGGCCACGGCGGGTGCGAAGAGGCGCACCAGGGGTGCGGCCCAGACCGTGCCTGAGACGTTTCCGACCTCCACGGTTTTGTCGCGGCCGGAGTAGCGGATGCGTCCGACCTTGGCGCTGCCCTGTTGCGGCCCGTTGTAGGCGGCGCGCAGCGGGTAGTCCCGGTAGTTGAACACCACGGTGCCATCGGTGAAATCGAGTTCGCGGTGGCTGACGGCGAAGTTGCATTGCGCCATGTCGACCGGCACGTTCCGGTAGTTCACGTTGCGCACGGTTCCCGATCCGCTGTAGGCCCAGGAGGTTTTCTCGGTCGCGTCAAAGCCGCCCTCGAGCCGGATGTCGAAGGATGCCTCCGGCCGGTTGGTGAAATCGCTGATGACTTTCTCGAGCGGCTGGCCTGCGAACAGGGGTTTGTAAACGGCGGCGGGCAGGGTGCTGTGCAGGGCGAGGCGCACCAGCGGCCATTGGATGATTGCCTTGCCTGAGGCGGTGCCGTCCGGCCGGGTGAGCTGGAGGTCGCGCAGGAACAAATCGCCATCGCGCCAGGCGAACGCGCTTTCCGCGGCATCGAAGCGCACGCCGCGCAGCATGACTTCCTCGGCGGCGGCGCGGCCGGTCATGTGGAGGCGGGTCTGGTTGTCCGCATCGAGGTGGAAGCCGCCTTCGGCCACGATTTCCTGGCCTCCGCCGATGACGATGCGTGTTGCGGCCGGGCGCTCGAGCCATGCGCCGAGCAGGGGTGCGGTTTCCAGCGAGCTTTGGACATCGAAGCGGCCGAAGCGCTCGCGGAAATCGTAGTCGAGCCGCGCATCGATGGTGCCGCGCGAGTCGCGGGCCTTGAGGGTGGTGAAGTTGAGGAGTTGTCCGTCGAGCCGTGCTTCGGCATGGAGGTCCTCGAGACGGTGCTGGTTTTTCTCCAGATGGTCCGCGCGCAGTGTGATCCTGGCGGAGACCGAGGAGCGATCGTTGAGATCGCCTTCCAGAAAGACGGCGAGCCGCGGCGGATTGTCCGCATCGAAGCGCCATGGCTCGAGAAGCTTGAGCGTCCGGGTGAGCATGCGCCGTCTTTTTTCCGTGGCGGAAATCCCGTCTCCGGCGTCTTTTTTCACACGGTCGCCGGTGAGGCGTGCGTTGAGGCTGACATCGATGCCTGCGATGCGTCCGCGGCCGTCGCGGATTTCGAGGCGGCGGCCTCCGGGCATGAGCAATGTGGCGTGGGCGCCGGTGACGACGAGGGATTGGGATCCGGGGTCATCCGGATTCACGGGCAGGCTCAGGGCGGCATTCCTCAGGATGATTTTGTTGAGGTGCACGACGCCTCTTGCGAGTTTGGTCCGGTCGAAATCGAGCAGCACGCGTTCGACCCGTGATATCTCCTGGTTCCTTGCGGCATCGGAGAAGACCCTAACTTGGGAGGCTGTGACTCCGCGCAGCGGGATGTAGGTGAGCGCGCCGATTTGCACGTGCACGCCATGGCGGCCGATTTCGCGTTCGATGCCGGTGCGCCATGATTCCGGCAGTCCGGTGCGGTTGGCCCACCAGAGGAGCGACGCGCCTGCGGCGAGTGCGGCCGCGCCAAGCGCATAGCCCAGCGTGCGGATGTTCCGGGTGAGTCGTGGGTAATGCATGCGGCGCGCCACCCAATGTGGCGCATCCGCGCCGCCAATGGGAGTGGAAATCCCGGCAGCCGGCGGATTTTTGCCTTATGGGATGATTCCCGCCTCGCGGAATGAGAAGTAGGCGCTTCTGCCCTCGGCCGGCCTGCCGATGATGACATGGTCGAGGAATGCGACCTGCATCAGGGCGGCGGCCTCGATCAGCCTGCGTGTGACCCGCTCGTCGGCGCTGCTGGGGTTTGGGTTTCCCGAGGGGTGGTTGTGGATGAGCACGAAGCCATGTGCGCCGCGGGTGATCACCGGTCTGATGATTTCGCGGGGGTGGGCGGATGACTCGCTGACTGTGCCGACTGAAACCACGGTGGTGCCAATGTGGCGGAGACGGGTGTCCAGCACGGCGACCACGACCTGTTCCTGGGCGAGATGGCTCATCTGGGGTGCGAAGAACCGGTGGATGAGTGCGGGGCTGTCGAGCGGCACTTCGCGGAGTTGTTCGCGGGCGACGCGCGCGCCAAGTTCGAAGGCCGCGGCGAGTTTCGAGGCCTTGGCCAGGCCGAGTCCGTGCTCGCGTGCGAGCTCCGCGACCGGCAGCGCGCCCAACGCTCCGATGGATCCGTATTTGTGGATGAGGTTGCGGCCGATTTCGATGGCGCTGAGGCCTTTCACTCCGGTGGAGATGAACAGTGCCATCAATTCGGCGTGGTCCAGCGCGGCAGGTCCGAGTTGGGCGAGTTTTTCGCGGGGGCGCTCGCCATGCGGCAGGTCGCGAATGCGCGGTGTGCCGGCATGCGGGGCGTGCGCGCGGCCATCGACCAGCAGGACTCCGGATTCCGCGGCGGCGGATTGCCGCCCGGTGGATTCTCCTTCAAATGTGATCATGTGAACAGCATCTGGAAAAGCGCTCCGGTGTGCAAGCGCTAAAAATCCGGCTTTGGCTGGCGTGTGCGGGGTGAGGCATTAGGATGCAGGCATGAGCCATGTGTTGTTTTACGATGGCGGCTGTGCGTTTTGCTCGGCGGTGGTCCGGCGGGTTGCGCGCATGGACCGGCGCGGGGGGATTTGTTTCGCTCCTCTGGCCGGGGAACTGGCGGCCAGGCATGGTTTGGCCGCGCATGCGGCGGCGGCCGGCGGGACGATGGTGGTGCTGCGTGAATCGGACGGTGTCTTGCTGACCCGCAGCGACGCGGTGATCGAGCTGGGGCGCGTGCTGGGCGGCGCGTGGCGGCTTGCGGCGATGGTGGCGCGGTGGTTGCCGCGGCGCGGGCGCGATGCCATCTATCAGTTCATCGCGGACCGCCGTCACCGGCTCTGCCGGAGCGCTGCGTCCTGCGCGGTGCCGGACCCGGAGCTGTCGCGGCGCTTGCGCGACTAGTTCACGGTGACGGCCTGATGGCGACCTGCAGGGCCTTTCCTTCGGTTAGATACCGCTTGGCGAGGGCATTGATTTCATCCAGTGAAATGGACCGGTAATCGGCATCGCGGGTGCGTGCGAGCTCGAGTCGCTCGGGATCCGCCTGCGACCGGCTGAGCACGGTGTTGAGCCAGTAGTTGTTGTCGCGGAGGGATTTTTCCAGCATGGCGAGGACCGGTTTGAGCGCGCGGTCCAACTCGTCCCGGGTGGCGCCGGCGGTGGCGAGGCGGTCGGCTTCGCCACGCATCGTATCAAGCAGGGTTTCGAGGTCTCCGGGCTGGCAGACGCTCTGGCTGACGATGTAGCCGAAGTCATCGAAGGCGTCGGATCCATCGGCGGCGGCGAACGGGCTGTATGAGCTGCCGAGATCCTCGCGGATTTTGCCGCGCAGGCGGTCGCCGAGGATGCTGGCGAGGATGTTGAGGCGGCGGAATTCGCGCAGGTTGCCGCGCAGGCCGGAAGTTTTCCAGACGACATGGGCGGCGGCCTGGGGGATTTTGGACTCGTAGGTGAGTGATTTGGCGGCCGGTGCGGCGGGGAAGGACAACTTGCGGGCGCCGGCGGGATCCTGCGGTTGCGGGGCGCGGGCGGGAAGCGCGCCGAAGGTGGCGAGCAATTCCGGAAGGATGCGTTGCGGATCGAAATCGCCGACGATGCTCAGCTCGAGGTAGTCTTTGGCGAGAGCGGGTTCGAGCCATTTGCGCGCGTCCCTGATGGTGTATGCCGAGATTTGAGGCATCGATGCAGTGGCGAAGCGCGGGTCACCGCCGCGCAGCCATGCGTTCATTTCGCGCTGCGGTCCGGCGGGTGTGTGCCGGAGTTGTTGATAGAGTGGCGGTAGGGACTTCTGGAACTGCCACAGCGCCTCCTCGCGGAAACCGGGATCGGTGAGTGCCGCGCACAACAACCGGCACTGCAGGCCGAAGTCCGCCGGCGTGGTGGTGCCGCCGAGAGTGAATGCGTCGTCCTCCACGCCCATGGTGCAGCCGACATTCCTGCCGGCGAGGATTTGCTTGAGGTCCTCCGCGGAATGTTTGCCAAGGCCGCCGTTCTGGAAGACCGCCTGTGCGAAGACATCCAGCATCGGTTTGTCCGCGGGCTGGGTGAGTTTGCCGGATCCGAGGCGGGCGAGCATGCGGATTTTCCCTTGTTCGAATCCGGTGCGCATGAGGTTGACGCGCACCTGGTTGGAGAGGACCAGCTGGGTGATCTCCGGCGCGGCCGACTCCGTGCGGCTGCGGACGACGCCCGGGCGGCCGAAGCGGTTGTAATCAAACACCGGGATGGCGCGTGCGACGGGTTCCTCCACCGGGGTTCCGCGCGATTCCTCGAAGAGTGCGGCGAGCTCCTGTTTGGCATTTTCCTGGATTTCCGGGGTGGTGAGGACCAGGTGGTGGCCGGGGGCCTCCCAGAAATCCCGGAACGCGCGATGGCAGGCGGCGGGATCGATGGTGTCGAGGATGCCGCGGGCGATTTCCAGATCGGTTTCGGGTGTGGCGAAGACCTTGTTGTCATTGATCCGGCGTGCGAGCACGGTGGCGATGCCGTCGGACCTGCGGGTGGTCTTTTGATCGACCTGTTGTTGATAGGCGTTGAGCAATGCGGACCTGGCCTCTGCGAGTTCGGAACCGGTGAAGCCATGCTGCAGCGCGCGGCGGAATTCCTGTTCGAGGACAGGGACCACCTCGCGCCAGCGGCCGTCCGCCGCGGTGATGCCGAGGGAGCCGAGTTCGAGGTGGTTGAACAGCACCGAGTCGGTCGCGTAGCCGGATGCGACCGGTGAGCCGCGTTGTTTTGAAATGCGTTCGATGCGGCGCGAGATGATCGAGTGGGCGATTTCGAGCGGCATTTTTCCGGCGCGTGTGGCGACGTTGTCGGGTTTTGCGGCATGCGGGCGCGCCAGCATGATCGAGACCTCGGTGGAGGCCAGTTCACGGTCATGGAAAACGGCGGTTTCGACACCCTCCGGTTGTTGGATGTCCCCCGGATCGGGATCGGTTCCGGGTTCCAGCGGGTTTGCCACTGATGCGAACGCGTTTTGGATGCGGCCGCGCATTTCGTCCGCATCCACATCGCCCGCCACGATGAAGGTCGTGCGCCGCGGGGTGTAGTAGCGGGTGTAGAAATCCACGAAGCGGTCGCGCGGGGCGGCCTTGATGACCTCTTCGGTGCCGATCGGGAAGCGGCGGCTGACGAGCGAGCCGGGCAGCAGTTCGTTGAACTGTTGTTCCATGATCCGGTAATCGACGGAGTCGCGGCTGATTTTCTCCGCGAGGATCACGCCGCGTTCCTGTTCGATTTCAGCGGGTTCGAGCAGTGCGCCGTCGCAGAAATCGCGCATCACGGTGAAGGCGAGCGCGAGGGTGTCCTCCGACATATCCGGGAGGTCGAGCATGTAGACCGTTTCATCGAACGACGTGTAGGCGTTTGCGTGCGCGCCGAAGGCGATGCCGAGCCGCTGCATGCGCGGCACGATTTCCGCTGCGGTGAAGTTCTTGGTGCCATTGAAGAGCATGTGTTCGAGGAAATGGGCGATTCCCCGCTGGTCCTCCGCCTCCATGAGTGAACCGGCGGCGATGCGGAGGCGCAGCGAGACCTTGCCGGGCGGCTCGCTGTTCGGGTGGATGATGTAGCGCATGCCGTTTGGCAGGCTGCCGAAGACCGTGGCGGGGTCCGGCGGGATGTCGGATGATTCATGCGGCCACGGCAACGGTTCGGCGCGCGGGGCGCCCGCATCGGTCTTGACCGTCGGGGATTCGCGGTTGGTTGCCGCGGCCGGGGTGTTCACGCCGGCAGCAGGCGCTGGCGGGTTTTCACGGCAGAGCGACAGGATCAATGCGGTGGCGGCCAGTGTCAGGACCAGCAGCAGGGGACTCAGTGAGCTCGCTTTTCGCATGGCGGCAGGGTGGTTGACACCTGCCGGCATTTGCAACGATGAAAACCCCGGATCCGGATGCGCGTGTCCGGGTGCGCGCGCCGCTGGGGAAAATGCGGCTTACGGGACGGGTGCGGGACTGCGGAGCCGCTGCCAGTCCTCTTCGGTGAGGCAACAGGGATCGGCGGCGACGAAGTGGCCGGGCGCGATTTCCCTGAGGCTCAGATCCATGCCGATGGTTTCCGCGTGGCGCGGGTGTGCGATGCGGTTGCCGAAGGCGCTGCCCGCGGGTGGATCGAGAGGAGACGGGACATCACCCTCGAGCGGAATCCTGACGCGGCGCGCGCGGGGGTCCGGTGTGGGGATGGCGGAGAGCAGCGCCTTGGTGTATGCGTGGCGCGGATTCCGATAGATCGTCTCCGCCGGGGCGAGTTCGACGATTTTGCCAAGATACATCACCGCCACACGGTCGCTGACATGCTTCACCACCGAGAGGTCATGTGCGATGAAAAGATAGGACAAGCCGAAGTCCTTCTGGAGGCCGATCAGCAGGTTGAGGATCTGCGACTGGATGGACACGTCGAGGGCGGAGACCGGTTCGTCACAGACGATGAGGCGGGGTCTGAGCGCTAGCGCGCGTGCGATGCCGATGCGCTGGCGCTGGCCGCCTGAAAACTCGAAGGCATGGCGGTCCGCCGCGGAGGCAGGCAGTCCCACAAGATCCAACAGCTCGTTCACCCTGCGGTGCCTTTCCGCGCGCGTGCCGATGCGGTGGATGGCGAGCGGTTCCCCGATGATGGCGCGCACGCTCATGCGCGGGTCGAGCGATTCCGCGGGGTCTTGGAAAATCATCTGGAAATCGCGCCGCAGCGGTCGCAACGCGCGCTGGCCCAGATGAGTGATGTCGGTGCCGCCGAAGCGGACTGTGCCGGATGTCGGCTTGAGCAGGCGCATGATCGCCTTGCCGAGGGTGGACTTGCCGCAGCCGGACTCGCCGACGAGGCCGAGCGTCTCGCCGGGGGCGATTTCCAGCGAGACGCCGTCCACCGCGCGGAGTGCTCCGGTGCGGCGCATGAGGAGGCCGCCGCGCACCGGGAAGTGCACGCGCAGGTCTGAAATGGACAGCAGTGCCGGTGTGCTCATGGTTGATGACATTGCGGGCAGTTTTCCACCCAGTGGCCGGGAGCGGCCTCGATGAGCACCGGGCGCCCGCGGGTGGTCCGGCTGTCCCGGCCGAGGCGCTGGCAGAAGCGGCAGCCGTGGGCCAGTTCGGCCAGCGGGGCGACCATGCCGGGGATGGTGTTGAGTATCGACTTCGAGGGGGTTTCGAGGGTTGGCATCGAGTTGAGCAAGCCGCGGGTGTAGGCGTGCAGCGGATGTTCGAACAACGCGGCGGCGGGCGCCTTTTCCACCACGCGGCCGGCATACATCACCACCACCTCGTCGCAGGTTTCCGCGATCACGCCGAGGTCGTGGGTGATGAGCACGACGGACATGCGCATTTCCTCCCGCAGCCGGGCGATCAGGTCGAGGATTTGCGCCTGCACGGTGACATCGAGCGCGGTGGTCGGCTCGTCCGCGATGAGGAGTTGCGGCCGGCATGCGAGCGCCATGGCGATGACGACCCGCTGGCGCATGCCGCCGGAGAGCTGGTGCGGGTAGTCCATCATGCGTTTTTCGGCTGCGGGGATGCTGACCATCCGGAGCATTTCCAAAGCGGCGTCCCAAGCATCGCGTCTTGAGATGCGGCGGTGCAGGCGGAAGACCTCGGCCACCTGGCGGCCGATGCGGTGCACCGGGTTGAGGGCGGCCATCGGTTCCTGGAACACCACGCCGATCTCCGAGCCGCGGATGCGCCGGATTTCATCATCCGGCGCGCGGACGAGGTCGCGGCCCTGGAACCAGACATGGCCGCCGAGGATCTTGCCCGCTGGTTGGGGCAGCAGGCGCACGATCGACATGGCGGTGACGCTTTTGCCGCAGCCTGATTCGCCGACGATGCCGAGGGTGCGGCCTTCGCGCACCGTGAAGGAAACCTGGTCCACCGCGCGCAGCAGTCCGCGGCCGGTATCGAAGGAGGTGATGAGTTTGTCCACCTCGAGGATGATGTCGCCGGGAGGGTTCATGGGTTTGCGGCGGGGGGTGTGCCGGCATCGATGATGCGGGTGGACTCCGGGAAACCCCGGCCCGCGCGGCGTGCGGCCAGGGTTTCCGTCCGGATGTTTCCATCGATCCAGTGGACATGGGCTTCGTGCGGATCGTAAACCATCGGCGGGCTGAAGCGGGTGGTTTCCGAATCCGGCCAGCGCAGCCAGCGCCAGGAGCCGATGCGCACGAAGTCCACCGAGAAGCCGGGAACGAAGATTGCCTCGTCATGGATCACGCGCTGGAGTTTCCATGCCGCCTCCCTGAGTTCCTCCTCGCTGCGGGCGTTGCGGACCTGCTCGCAGAGTGCGTCGGTGTCCGGTCTGGCCCAGACGAAGATGTTGTTGGTCTGCGGCCTCAGGTTGCCCTTGTCGTCGCGCGCGTTGGACGAGTGGAGGAACTGGTGGAAATCCGGCACCGGCGGGGTGATCAACCAGCTGCAGAAGGCCATTTCGTGTTGTTTCTGCATTTGTTTCTTGTAGGCCACGGTGAATTCCAGCCCATCGAGCCGCAGCTCGAGGCCGCAGGTCCTGGCCTCCTCGCGCAGGATGGCGAACATCCGCTCGTAGATCGGCTGGCTCGGATAGGTCACGGAGACCGAGAGGCGGGTGCCGTCCGGTTTCCTCAGGATGCCGTCCCGGTCCTCGCTGGTGAAACCCGCGGCCCGGAAGGCCGCGCGCGCGAGGTCGACCGAGAACGGCCGCGCTCGGATCGACGGATCGCTGAAGATGAGGTAGCCTTCGTTGAAGGCGTTGAGGCGGCGGTAGTCGCCGCGATACATCACGTCGATGACCTTCTGCCAGTGCATTGCGTGCTGGATGCCCATGCGCGTGTCGAGGTTGTCGAGCGGCGCCTTGGTGACGTTGAGATAGAGGCCCAGCGGCACCTTCGGGTAGCGGTTGTGGAAGACGACCCGCTCGATGTAGCCCTGATAGACCGGTTCGATCTCGGATTTCTCATACCAGCGTTCGGGGCGAGTGAGGTAGAAACTGTCGAGCTCGCCCGCGCGGAACAGCTCGAAGGCCTTGGATTCGTCGCGCACCACGGTGTGGACGATCCTGTCCGGGTTGAAGCGGTGGCGGTAGTATCTGCGGTCCTTCGCCCACCAGTCCGCGACGCGCGTCTGGGTGATGGAGGCGCCCTTGACGATATCCCGCGGCAGCACCTCGTAGGCACCGGTGGTGGGCGGGAAGCGCCACTGGTAGCGTTCGTTGTAATCGGGCCCGTATTCCTGATAGAAATGCGGCGGGCACGGCTGGAGCGCGCCTGCCAGCGCCGGGGCGTAGAGTTTCGCCTGCGGCAGCGACACCGAGAGCGTGAGGTCGTCATACACCGCGACCTGGGCGAACTCCTCGCGGAAGAACTGTTTGGCGTAAGGGTTGACGATGTGGTCCGAGACCTTGAGGTAGATGCCGAGCGGGAAGTCGCGCGCGCGCACCGGTCTGCCGT
>JBIJBN010000308.1:0-2597 GCA_044345175.1 Luteolibacter sp. | reverse complement strand
GGCCCGCACGCATGCCCTTCCCGCTGGTCCACATCGATACCGGCCACAATTTCCCCGAAACCATGACCTACCGCGACGAGTTCGTGGAGCTGATCCGCGCCAACCTGGTCGTCGGCCTGGTCCAGGAGTCCATCGACTCCGGCCGCGTGGTCGAGGAAAAGGGTCCCAACGCCTCACGCAACAAACTCCAGACGGTCACCCTGCTCGATACCATCGAGAAAAACCAATACGATGCCTGCCTCGGCGGCGGCCGCCGCGATGAGGAGAAGGCGCGCGCCAAGGAACGCTTTTTCTCGCACCGCGACGACTTCGGCCAGTGGGATCCGAAAAACCAGCGCCCGGAACTCTGGAACCTCTTCAACGGCCGCAAACATCCCGGCGAACACTTCCGCGTCTTCCCGCTCTCAAATTTCACCGAAATGGACATCTGGATGTACATCAAGCGCGAGAACATCCCCTTGCCGTCGATCTACTTCTCCCACCAACGCGAGGTCTTCGAACGCAACGGCCAGCTCCTCGCCGTCACCAGCTTCCTCAAACCGCAGGACCATGAAACAACCGGAACCCGCACCGTCCGCTTCCGCACCATCGGCGATGCCACCTGCACCGGCGCGGTCGAGTCCACCGCAGCCAACCTCGACGAGGTGATCGCCGAAGTCGCCGCCGCCCGCCAGACCGAACGCGGAACCCGCGCCGACGACAAACGCTCGGAAACCGCCATGGAGGACCGGAAAAAAGAAGGTTATTTCTGACCCGAAACGGAGGAACCAACCTCTCAAAAAGTCAAAAAGCCGGAAAGTCAAAAGATTCAAACTCACCTCTCCACCTCTCCGACCTTCGACTCTTCCTATCTTCGACTATTTTCTTTAACGACAATCACCTAACATCACATGGACTTACTCAGATTTTCAACAGCAGGAAGCGTCGATGACGGCAAATCCACCCTCATCGGCCGCCTCCTCTATGATTCCAAGTCCATCTTCGAGGACCAGCTCGAGGCCATGGAGGAGTCCTCGCGCCGCCGCGGCGATGAAAACGTGAACCTCGCCCTGCTGACCGACGGCCTCAAGGCGGAGCGTGAACAGGGCATCACCATCGATGTCGCCTACCGCTACTTCGCCACCCCCAAGCGCAAGTTCATCATCGCCGACACCCCGGGCCACATCCAATACACACGCAACATGGTGACCGGCGCCTCCACCGCGAACCTCGCCATCATCCTCATCGACGCCCGCAAGGGCGTGATCGAACAAACCAAACGCCACTCGTTCGTCGCCAACCTGCTCCGCATCCAGCACCTCGTGCTCGCAGTCAACAAAATGGACCTCGTCGACTACTCCGAGGAGGTCTACACCAAAATCGTCCAGGATTACCGCGATTTCGCCTCGCGCCTCGACAACATCGTGGAAATCACGGACATCCCGATCTCCGCGCTCAACGGCGACAACGTGGTGGAAAAATCAACCAACATGCCGTGGTATCAGGGCCCCACCTTCCTCTATCATCTCGAGCATGTCTATGTCGGCGGCGAGGAAAACCATGTCGACGCCCGCTTCCCGGTCCAATGGGTCATCCGCCCGATGTCGGACGAATGGCACGACTTCCGCGGCTACGCCGGACGCGTCGCCGGCGGGGTCTTCAAACCCGGCGACGAAATCACCGTGCTGCCCTCGGGCTTCAAATCGCTCGTCAAGGCCATCCACACCGCCGATGGCGAACTGGAGGAGGCGTTCGCCCCGCAGTCGGTCTGCATCACCCTCGCCGACGAAATCGACATCTCGCGCGGCGACACCATCGTCAAGGCGAACAACCCGCCGCTGGTCAGCCAGGACATCGAGGCGATGATCTGCTGGTTCTCGCCGCGCCCGATGGCACACCGCGCCAAACTGATCGTCCGCCACAGCACCCAGGAAACAAGGGCCGTCATCCAGGAGGTGAGATACCACGTCGATATCAACACCCTCCACAAGATCGAGGGTGTGGACAGCTTCGAGATGAATGACATCGGCCGCATCACCATGCGCACGGCCGTGCCGCTCATCCACGATTCCTACCGCCGCAACCGCAACACCGGATCCTTCGTCCTCATCGATCCCGGCACCAATGAAACCGTCGCGGCGGGCATGATCATCTGACCAACCGCACCGCGGCGTCTTGCCCGGATCACGCGCCGCATCTCCGGCGGCCGGCTGTTTCAACCCCTGCCTGCAAGCTTCTGCCGCAGGATGCGCACCAAAACCACCGCCACGATGATCAGTCCCGCCCCAGTCAGCGCCGGTGCGAAATTGCCGCCAGCCACACCCGCGCCACTCAAGACGATTCCGCTCGCCATCAGGCCGGTGCACGCCAGCGAAACCGGCAGGTAAAACCGGAACGGCACGTGCAGGAACCCGAGCAGGTAGTTCTGCAAAAACAGGGGAACCCCCGGCGTCAGCCTCAACAACAGGATCGCGCGCAGGTGATTGTCCTTCGGCAGCACCGGAATCCTCAACCTGCCTGTCGAGAGCATCCTCTCCACCAAACCCCTTCCCGGCCGCGCCGCAAGCCAGTAGGTCCAGCACATGTTGAGCGCGATCGCCAGCAGGCAGATCGCGCAC
>JBIJBN010000042.1:0-10682 GCA_044345175.1 Luteolibacter sp. | reverse complement strand
CATCCGCGAGGCGGTGCGCGAGGCATTGCTCGACGAGGCCGAGGGTGCCGACATGTTGATGGTGAAACCCGCCGGGATGTATCTGGATGTGATCGCGCGGGTGCGTGAGACCAGCACCCTGCCGCTGGCTGCCTATCAGGTGAGTGGTGAATACCTGATGATCCGGAGCGCCGCCGACGCGGGCTGGATCGACGAGCGCGAGGCCGTGATGGAATCGCTCACCGCCATCAAGCGCGCGGGTGCCTCGATGATCCTCACTTATTACGCCAGGCGCGCGGCGGAGTGGCTCAATACACGCTGACCGGTTGCGGGGTCACGAGCCGCTGGATTTGGCGGGTTTCGGGCCGGCGGGTGTTTCGGCCGCGACGCGGGCTTCGATGATCTCGACGGGCGCGCCGTCCGGAGCGTATGGCATGCGTGAGGTGGCCACCCAGTCACCGGGATTGAGTTTGTCACGGACCACCAGGATCTCGGATGTGGACCACACCGGATTGATCTCGGTTTTGCGGATTGCCGGGCCGGACGGGTCGATCAGGTAGATGCGGTTGACGCCGCGCAATGCGGTGCGTGGGATCACATACACGTCCTCCAGCACGATTCCGCGCACGGCGGCGCGCACCGGCTGGCCGATGCGCAGCTCCGGCCTGCCGGAAACGCGGCCGAACGGGTCGTCGATCCGGGCGATGGCGAACAACTCGCGCGAGGTCTCGTCGAGCGCGCCTTCGGTGCGGACGATGCGCGCCAGCCAGCTGTGACGTGCGGATGCGCCGCCGTCGAGCGCATCAGTCAGGGTGACCTCGAGCGGTGTGTCATCATCGCCCGCCGGAAGCTTGACGAAAGGCAGTTGGTTTGGTGCGAGCGGCAGCCGGACCTCCGCGTAATCGGTGGCGAAGACATCGCCGAGCGGTGTGGCGGCGCCGACCGCCTGCCCGAGACCCACCAGGCGTGCCTTCACCCTGCCATCGAAGGGTGCGCGGATGCGCGTGCGCTCGAGATTGCGTTGTGCCTGATCGACCTCCGCGCGGGCGGAGGTGACCATGGCGTGTGCCTCCTTGAGCTGGGGGACGCGCAGGACGAGAGGCGAGGGCTCCTCGTTGTAGCCGATGTCGCGCCAATTGAGTTCCGCCTGTTTGGCGCGTGCCTCTTCCTGGGCCAGCATGGCCTCCGCGCGTGCCAGCCGTGCCTCGGCAGCGGTCAATGTGGCCTCATGATCCGCCGGATCCAGCTCGGCGAGGATTTCGCCGCGGTTGAAAAACGCGCCATCCTCGAAGCACGGGTGGATTTTGTGGATGGTTCCGGCGACCAGCGGTGTGATGGTCGTCATGTGGTGGGCGCGGATCACGCCCTGGGTTTGCACCACCACGGGGAAGTCGGTGAGTGTGAGTTCGAGCCGCTCGGTCTTGAGTTTTTGGGGTGGCACGCTGGCCGGCCGTGGATCCGCCACCGGGATGCCAAGCCACTTCCATGCGCCGAAACCGGCGGCAAGGATGAGGAGCGGGATGAGGATTCGGGTGAGCATGCGGACGGGCGCAATCTCGCTTGAAAAGCGGCCGATGCCAAATACGAAGTCCCGCGGGCGCCTATTTCAGCCGGGTTTGGAAATCGCCGCCGAGGGCGAGGTGCAGGTCGATGCGGTTCTGAAGGCGCTGGTTGCGCAGGCGGATCATGCTGGCGCGCGCGTTGTTCGCGCGGCGCTGGGCCTCGAGCACGGAGAGGATGTTCGGGTTGACGCCCTCCGCGTAGTCGCGCTCGGCGAGTTTCTGGGCGAGGGCCGCCTGATCGAGTTCCGAGGCGAGGTGCTTTTCCTGGGTGGCGAGCGAGCGGTCCGCGGCGAGGGCCGCCTCGACCTCGCGGAAGGCGACAAGGGCGGACTGGGCGTAGTTGTGCAGCAGGCGTTCGTTGCGTGCGAGCTCGGCGCGGGCGTTTGCGGAGACCGCGCCGCCCTCGGTGAGCACCTGGGTGAAGCGGGCGGCGAGCGTGCCGGTCAAATCGCCAAGGTCGAGCAGGTCGCCGAGTCTGGTGGTGCTGGATCCGGCCGCACCCGTGATGGAGAATGAGGGCAGCAGGGCCTTGCGGGCGGCATCGGCCTGACGGGCGCTTGCAAACAAGCGGGCGCGGAGCGCGGCAAGATCCGGGCGGCGGTCGGCCAGATCGGCGGGCAGGCCGGCAGGCACCGCGGCACGCAGGCGCGGCAGGTCGCGGCCATGGCGCGTGGTGCCGGCGGGATACCTGCCTGAAAGGACCTCCAGCGCGCGGGCGGCCTCGGCGCGTTCGAGTTCGCGGGATTCGAGTGCGCGGCGTGCGGACGAGACGTTGGTGCGGCCGAACTGGATGTCGAGTGCGCCCTCGCCGGTGCCCTTGTAGTTGCGCTCGATGATGCGCAGGTTTTTGACAAACGATTCGAGCGTGACTGTGGCGAGTGTCACCTCCTGTTCGGCGGAGATCAGGTTGCACCATGCCTTGGCGGTGTTTGCGGCGAGGGAGAGTCTTGCGCCGCGGTAGTCCTCTAGGGCGGCGCGTTCCTCGGCATCGGCTGCTTTTTTGAGATCGCGCAGGCGGCCCCAGAGATCGGGTTCCCATGAGGCGGCGAGGTTCAATCCGTGGCTTTGGCGGCGCGCTGTGCCGGAGGGATCGGTGACTGCGGCATTTCCCGAGAGGCTGGCTTCGGGAAGCATGGCGGCGCGGGCGATGATCGAGTTCTCGCGCGCCTCGCGCAGCCTTGTGGCGGCCGCCATGAGATCGCGGTTGTGGCGAAGCGCCTCGTTGACGTTGCGGGTGAGGTCGGCATCAGCAAACTCATCGAGCCAGCCGGTGGAGATGCGGCCTTCGCTGCCGCTGGAAGCGGCGCTCCATGACCCGGGTGTGCGGATCGTGAGTTCATCCACCGGTGCGGCGAAGCGCCATGCTTCGCACGCGGTGATACCGATGGTCATGCCTGCGATGGCCGCGGAGACGAGAGGACGCATGATGCCGGCCGTTTGGTGGATGCGGGTCAGGACGGCCGGGGGGGATCCTCGGGCGGGATCACGGTGGTCCTTGAGGCCGGGTTGTGGCCGAGGCCTGGGACGATGCGCCTGACCAGTTTCCTGAGTCCGGATTCGGCGGCGGTCATGTCCTCCTCGGCCTGGATGACGGCATTTTCCCATGCCGGTGCGAATCCCGGTGCCTGTTGGCGCATGGCGGCGAGGGCGGATTCATACACTTCGAGTTTCCGCATTTCGGCGCGGCCGGGTTTGTGTTGGAGGCCGGCGTTGAGCATGCGGAGGTTTTCATTCTGGCCGCGCAGCGATTCGAGTTCCTCCTGCAGCGTCTCATTGCCGCTGGCATTGATCTTGAGCTGGGTGTTGAGGTGCTTCTGGAGTTCCCTGATTTCGTTTTCCAGGCGTTTGATTTCCCGGCCAGCTGCGCGTCTGGCGGCATAGCCGGATTTCCAGAGGAAAAGAGCAACCAGCAGCCCGATCAACAGGCCCCAGACGAATTCTTGCTTCAAGGCTTCGATCAGCAGTTCCATGGGTTTCGGGTTTGAGTCGGATGAAGTGCCTGCGGCGCCCGTCGAATGGCTGTGGCTGTGGCGGTGGGACCAGCGAGGCGATGCGGTCCATCGGTGGCGAGTATGGAACAAGCGGCCGGGCATGTCGATAGCGGATCCAACCTGGTGCTGGCAGCCGCAGTGCGCATGTCGATGGATTTGGGGTGGTGCTCGTGGGCGGCATCCCGTAGAGTCTATGTGTGGCGGGCTTCTGCCATGAAGCCGAACACATTGCAGGTGGGCGGCAACCTCCAACTCCCGAACATCCATGAATCACGACGACTGGCCGGATGATACGATTGAGAAGCGACGTGCGATGATCCGCGAAACCATCCACCCGGTGGATTACAAGGAACTCAAGGACCTCGCGGAGCGACGTTTCACCTTGGTGACCGATCCGTGGTTCGTCCGCTTCAATGAATTTCTGGACAATCACAAGCAGTCGGGATTCCACCGGGCCGAGGCGCCCGGCGGCGCGGAGATCATCTACTGCAGAGATGCGGGCCAGGGCGTGTGGTTCATTCCCGGAACGGGCATGGGCATCATCCAGCCCAAGGGCCTGCAAATCCTCGCGGAGATCGTGGACGCGCTTTGAAATGGCGCGCGGCGGCAGCGCTCACTCGGGCGTGGCCGCCACGCACCGGCTCACACGGGCATTTCATAACCCGCGCGGCGGGGCCGGTCGCGCATGGCGTCCGCCTCGGCATCGCCGATCACCTGCTCGGCCTTCGGATCCCACCGGATGGCGCGGCCAAGCCGCCGCGCGATGTCGCCCAGTTGGCAGATTGTCGCCGTGCGGTGGCCCACCGATGCCGGACAGATGGTGGGTTTGCGGGTTTCGATCGACTGGATGAAGTTGACGCGGTGGTCCCTTGATTCCTGGACCAGGATGTCGTTTGGACCGAATCTGTGGCGGGCGAGCTCCACGGGTGAGGTTTCGATTTTGCCACGGCTGACGAGCACTTCGCCCTTGGTGCCGATGAAGCGGATCATGTGTTTTTTATCCGGCTTCCTGTCGCGCCAGACAGTGATTCCGTCGGCATAACGGTAGTGGTGGTGGGTGGCCCCCTCATGGCCTTTCGGGATAAATTCCACCGGGCCGGTGTCATCGCGGCCGAGCGCCCACTGGACGATGTCGAAATGGTGCGCCCCCCAGTCGCCGAATTTGCGGCTGCCGTATTCCGTGTAGCTGCGCCAGCCTCCCCCATAGCTGCCCAGCGCCCGGTTTTCCGAATACTCGAAAAACGGCGTTGGTCCGAGCCAGCGGTCGTAGTCGAATCCGGCGGGCACCGGGATGATCAGTTCCTTTTCCGGCGGCGGCGGGAATGTGCCAAGCTTGCAGTAGATCTCCTTGATCTCGCCGATCATGCCGTTGCGCACCAGGTTGGCGGCGATTCGGAAGTGCACGGACGAGCGCTGCTGGCTGCCCACCTGGAGGATGCGGCCGTATTTCCTCTCCGCCTCCACCAGCATCTTGCCCTCCTCGATCGTCAGGGTCATCGGCTTCTCCACATAAACATCCTTGCCCGCCTTCATCGCGGCCACGCTGATCGCGGCGTGCCAGTGGTCGGGAGTCATCACGCACACGGCATCGACATCGGGATGCGCAAGCAGCTCCTCGAAGCGTGACATGGCGCGGACATCCGGGTGTCCGCGCTTTTTGAGCAGGTTGAGGGCTTTCTCCATCTGCCAGTCCCTGACATCGCAGACCGCGACCGGCTGGATCTGGCGCAGGTTTGGAAATGACTTGAGGTGGCTGTCGGAAATCAGGCCCAGGCCGATGAAGCCCATGCCGATCCTGGAATTCGCCGCGGCCTTGGAGGCATTGCCAAGGGTTTCCGCGCGGACGATCTGCGGGGCGGCGAGGAGCGCGCCCGCGGCACCCAGCGAGGACTTCAGAAAGCGGCGGCGCGATGGGGATGGGTGGGATTTCATGGAGACGGCAGCATCATGAAAGACAGCCTTCCGGTGGCAAGAGTTGATTTGTCCGGCATGGCGTGCGGGGCGGGCTTATTTTCCGCCGGCCTGGACCGCGGTCACGGCGATGGTGTAGATGATGTCATCGACCAGTGCGCCGCGCGAGAGGTCGTTGACAGGTTTGCGCAGTCCCTGCAGCACCGGCCCGATGCTGGTCAGGTTGGCACTGCGCTGGACCGCCTTGTAGGTGGTGTTGCCGGTGTTCAGATCCGGGAACACAAAGACGGTGGCGCGGCCGGCCACCGGGCTGTCCGGAGCTTTGGTGGCGGCGACACCGGCGATGGCCGCGGCGTCGTATTGAAGCGGACCGTCAAGCAGGATGTCGGGCCGCAGGGATTTCGCGATGGCGGTCGCCTCGCGGACTTTTTCGACATCCGCGCCGCCGCCGGACTCGCCGGTGCTGTAGCTGATCAGGGCGACACGCGCGGGAATGCCGAACTGCTCGGCGGTTTCCGCGCTTTGGATGGCGATGTCTGCCAGCGCGCGGGCGTCCGGGTTTGGATTCACGGCGCAGTCGCCGTAAACCAACACCTGATCGGGCAGGCACATGAAGAAGACCGACGACACGACGCGCGCGCCGGGACGTGTCCTGATCAGCTGGAGTGCGGGACGGATGGTGTTTGCCGAAGAGTGGACCGCGCCTGAAACCAGGCCGTCCACCTCGTCGAGCGCGAGCATCATGGTGCCGAGCATCACATTGTCCTCAAGCGCCTCGAGCGCGTCGTGGGTGCTCAGGTTTTTATGTTTGCGCATTTCCACCAGCGGGGCGGCGTAGCGCTGGCGGAGCGAGGCGGCGTCGAGAATTTCGATTCCCTCGGGCAGGGTGATGCCATTGGCGGCGGCGACACGGCGGATCTCCGGGGGATTCCCGAGCAGCACGCAGCGGGCGATGCGGCGCTGGTGGCAGGCGACGGCGGCCTGGATGGTGCGCGGCTCGCCGCCTTCCGGCAGGATGATGCGTTTGTCCAGCTCCCGGGCGCGCGAGGCCAGCTTGTGGCGGAAGGCTGCCGGCGACATGCGCACGACAAGCTCCACCTTGCAGCGTTCCTTGAGCTTGCTTCCGGAGATGCCACGGGCGATGAAATCCATGACATGGTTCATGCGTTCCGTGTCGTCCGCCGGGACTTCGGGGCTCACACGCGAGATGTCGAGCGCGGTCTGATAGCTGCCGGTGCGCACCTTGAGCACCGGCAGCCCGGTATCGAAGGCACGCATGCAGAGCGCGTGGATCCCCGGGTCCAGCGGGGCGTCGGCAGTGAGGACGATGCCTGCCAGCGCCACGCCATTGAGCGCGGCGAGCGCGGCTCCCATGATCACATCCTCGCGGTCGGCCGGCATGATCAACAGCGCCCCGGGGGTGAACACATGATGAATGCGCGATACGCCGCGCGCGCAGAGCGCCACCGAGTGCACCCTGCGGTTGAGCATGTCTCCGGCATTGATGACATCCGCGTGCAGGTGCCGGGCCACGTCGCAGGTGCGGAATGCCTGCAGCGTGCTGTTGGTTCCGATGGCGCCGAGCAACTCGAAGCCGTCCTTCCTGAACAAGCTGGAGCCGTGGGTCAGGCGTTCGACGGCGGCAGCCACTTCCTCGCCGGAGGCGATTTCAGCACCACCGCCATCGGATGATGAATCCACGATCGGGACCACGCCGGTTTTGGATTGCCCGGCGGGTTTGCCGATCCGGTTGATGATGCAGCCGATGATTTTCGGGTTGTCGATGCCGCCGTAGAGTGCGGCCATGGTTTCCACCTTGCGGGCGAATGCGTCCGCTCCGTCGTCGCCCGGAGTGGTGACCAGGATGACCTCGGCATCCAGGCTGCTGGCCATCATGCGGTTGAGCCTGCTGTTGAACGCGCGTCCTTCGGCCGGCAGCAGGCCCTCCACGATCACGACATCCGCGTTTTCGCCAGCCTGGTCCACTTTTTCGACCACTCGCTCCATCAGCTCGCCGATGTGTTGCTCGCGCACATGGTCATAGGCCTGTTGGATCGGGATCGGTTCCGGCGGAGTCAGGCCCATGGTCGTCCGGACGAAGCGGGCGGATGCGTCGGGTTCGCCGTTGGCCGACGGGTTTTGGGTGATCGGCTTGCAGAAACCGACGCGGATGCCGTGGCGGTCGAGCGCGCGGACGACACCGAGGCAGACCGAGGTGAGGCCGGTGCCGGCGCCGGATGCGGCGAGGAAAAAGGTGTGTCTCATGAGGCCGGGGGGTCAGGATATCAGGCGCAGCGTTTCGCGGGCGATCATCAGTTCCTCGTTGGTGGGCACCACAAGGCAGGGGATGCGGCTGTGTGGCGCGCTGATGACGCCTCGGCTGGCGCGGCCATGGCTGGCATTGAGTGATTCATCGAGGACGACGCCGGAGAGCTTCATGTGGGCGGTGGCGAGCGAGCGCACCATGTTGGAGTTCTCGCCGATGCCTCCGGTGAAAACCAGTGCGTCGATGGAATCGAGTGCGGCCATCAATCCGCAGACAGCCTTGGCGAGGCGGTAGCAGAACACATCGATGGCGAGGCGCGCGCGGGGATGGTCGTCATTGGCGGCTTTGGCAAGCGTGCGCATGTCATTGCTCAGGCCGGAGAGTCCCAGCAGGCCGCTTCCGGAGTTGAGCATGGTGGTGATTTCACCGAGGGACATGCCGGTGCGGTCCTGCAGGAACTGGTGCAGGGCGGGATCCACATCGCCGCTGCGGGTTCCCATGACCAGTCCCTCGCCGGGTGTGAGGCCCATGGTGGAGTCAGCGCTGCGGCCGTTGCGGATGGCGCAGGCGCTGCAGCCATTTCCGAGGTGCATGGTGATGAGGCTGGTTTCCAGTGGATTTTTTCCGAGCAGCCGTGCCGTCTCCAGTGCCACATAGTGATGGCTGGTGCCGTGGAAACCGTAGCGCCGCACTCCGAGTTCCTCGTAATACGAGCGGGGAATCGCATAAAGATATGCCTCTGGCGGCAGTGTCTGGTGGAACGCGGTGTCGAATACCGCCACCTGCGGCAGGTCCGGGAACAATTCCCGCGATGTGCGCACGCCTGCCAGGTTGGCGGGATTGTGCAGCGGCGCGAGGCTGGTGCAGCGCTCCACCGCGGCCATCACCTCGTCGGAGATCAGGACCGAGTCCGAGAATTCCTCGCCGCCGTGGACGATCCGGTGGCCGATGGCGAGCGGCCGGTGTCCGTCCATCCGGGCGGCGGCCGCCTGCAGCGCGTCACGGTGGCTGGCACGGGGCATGGCCATGGATTCGGATGCGCCTCCGCGTTCGATCCTCATCACGGCATCCGGCCCGCCAAGCCGCTCGGCAAGACCCTTGAGCAGCACGCCGCCGCCATCCGCGGGGAAGACCGCGAATTTCAGCGACGAACTGCCGCAATTGATGACCATGACGCAGTCGGCTGTCGCCGTGCGGCCGGCGGTGCCGCTGTCGCGGATGGTTGTTCCGGTGTTCACCATGTTCTCATGCGCAGGCTGACCGAGGAGGACAAGCCGCCGCCAAGATCCTCCTTGAGCAGGCGACTGGCGGAGGAGTCGCGCAGTTCGAGTTGATTGGCGAAGGCGTAGCCGGTTGCGAGAGAGAGCCACACGTCACGAAAGATCCGCCTTTCGGCGTGGAGTCGCACGCTGTGGGATGAAAGGTCGAGCTGCCGGGATGCGCCGCCGTTGTCGATGTTCCAGTTGTTGCCGAACGGCCGGACGCGCAGTGCGAGCGCCCAGTCATCGGCCGGGCGCCAGGTGGTGTTGAAGAGGACGCCGATCAGGCTCACATCCAGCGTGTCATGCGGCTTCCAGTAGAATCCCGGGCCGCCGAGCAGCTGCGGATCGCTGCCGAGTTCCAGCCCGACCACGCCCAGGCCCAGCATGAAGCGGTCGGTCACCATGTAGCCGCCACCCAGCGCGAGGTCGAAGTAGAAGTCATCGCCGCCGATGTCCTGGGTGTCGCTTGCGAAGCTGGCCCGCGCCCATCCGCCGTAAATCCAGCGGCTGTCGGGCGGGTTGTTGTAGATGGCGGCGTGAAGGCTGGCCTTGTGCAGGGTTTCC
The DNA here is from genome assembly GCA_044345175.1 of Luteolibacter sp. Lineage (GTDB taxonomy): Bacteria > Verrucomicrobiota > Verrucomicrobiia > Verrucomicrobiales > Akkermansiaceae > Luteolibacter. Next base: position 1,147 of record JBIJBN010000042.1, on the reverse strand, counting down.
CCATCGATGGGGAATGCGGCGGGCGTGCCGTTGAAATCCAGCGAGGTGATGCTGTAGCCGAAGGCAGGCAGGACGCTCCAGTCGCCGCCGAGGCCGATCGGGCGGCTCAACAGGGATGAGATTGAGAAGCGTGAGCTGTCGAGTTCGCCGTCCGCATCATCGAACTCCAGACCGTCCTGGATCTCAAAGCCGGCGGCCACGAGGTCGAAGGCCGGCACGAATGCCTCGGGTTTTCGCGCTTTTTCCGCGGATGCTTCCGGGTTAGCGGCGGTGCTGGTGGAAATGGCGAGTGCGAGGGCGAATCCGCGGCAGACTGGAATCATTGGCTCAAACTGGTTGAAGCATGCCGGAATGACAACCGGAATTGCGGCCGCGCGCCGCATCTGGAATCGATTGCACCGCCGCCGGGGGAGGTTATCTTCATCACGTAAACCGGCAAGATCCCCGATGCGTTCCTGTGGAGTGGGGAGCTTCACAGCCGCGCAAGGCCGCAAGCTGGTTTGCCGGATCCAATGAATGTTGGCCGCGCCATATCCTGGATGGCCCTGTATCTCGGGCTGGTGCTCGCACCGCTGGTTGCACTGCTTTGCGGCGGAAGTGACGCGGGAAACGGCTTTTGGTGGAATCTGTCGGTGGCTTTCGGTTTTGCCGGTGTCACCCTGATGGGCGCGCAGTTCCTCCTCACGGCCAGGTTCAAGCGCGCCATGGCACCCTACGGGATCGACATCATCTACTATTTTCATCGTCACATCGCCTGCGTCGCGCTCGCACTGATTCTCGCCCATCCGCTGATCCTGCTTTGGACGGATCCCGCGATCCGCGGATTTTTGAATCCGTTCGGCGCGCCATGGCCGATGACCGCAGGGGTGGCCTCGGTCGTGTTGTTGTTGCTGCTGATGGTCTGTTCGTTGTGGCGCAAGCCGCTGCGCATCCGTTATGACGGCTGGCGCCGCTGGCACGGGATCCTTGCGGCATCGGCCGTCGCGCTGGCGCTGGCACACGTGGCCGGCATCGGCATCCATTCCGGAATTTTCTGGAAGCAGGCGCTCTGGATGGCGGTGGGTCTTTCCTGCCTCGCGGTGTATGGCTGGCTCCGCCTGCTGCGTCCATGGTGGCTTTCACGCCACCCGTATGAGGTGGCGGAAGT
>JBIJBN010000253.1:0-3219 GCA_044345175.1 Luteolibacter sp. | reverse complement strand
AATCACTCATCAAGCAGGGCATCCGCTGCCTGACCCACACGAAAATCACCGCCATGTCCGACCATGGCACGCATGTCGAGCTGAAGGTCGAGGGCCCCAAGGAGAACGGCGTGATCCGCGCCGATGTTTGTCTCGTGGCCATCGGCATCGCGCCGGTGCTTCCCGGGGGCGTGCAGCCCGCCCTGACCGAGCGCGGGTTCATCCAGGTGGGCGACCGCTACGAGACATCGGTTCCCGGGGTGTATGCCGCGGGCGACATCACCGGCCCGCCGTGGCTTGCGCATACCGCCTCCTTCGAGGCGGTGCAGGCGGTGGAAGGTCTCTATGTGGCGGGGCACAAGCCGCGCAAGGTGACGAATTTTCCGGGCTGCACCTATTGCCATCCGCAGGTCGCCTCGGTTGGCAAGACCGAGCGCGCGCTCAAGGAGGCCGGCATCGGCTACAAGGTGGGCAAGATCCCGTTTGTCGCCATCGGCAAGGCGATCGCTTCGGGCGAGCCGGAGGGATTCGCCAAGCTGCTCTTCGGTGAAAAGCACGGCGAGTTGCTCGGCGCGCACATCATCGGCGAGAACGCCACCGAACTCATCGCGGAGATGGGGCTTGCGCTCGATCAGGAACTCACGGCGGAGGAAATCCACGCGACGATCCACGCTCACCCGACGATGAGCGAGGTGATCCACGAGGCCACGCTCGCGGCGGACGGCCACGCGATCCATTTCTGAGATCCGCCGCCGTGGCGGTCTGTCATTCGCGGGGCGCCGGCACGATCAGTGTGGGCACGCTGGCCTTGCGGACCATGCCTTCCGCCACGCTGCCGAGCAGCAGTGAGGCGATCGCACCATGGCCGTGGGATCCGAGGACGACGAAATCCGCGCCGGTCTCCCGGACGTAGTCGAGCAGCGAGTGCAGCGGGCTGCCTTCGGCGATCTGGCAGTCGGCATCCGTCACTCCGGTTCTGGCGGTTTCGAGCAATTCCGTGAGTTTGGCCCTGGCCCGGCGCTTCGCTTCCTCCTGATAGGCGTGCAGTGCCGGGAACTCATCCGGCGTGAAACCGTAGGCGGTGTAGCTGGGTTCCGGCTCGACGGCATGGAACAGGCGCAGGCGCGCCCCGAAGGCTTTGGCGAGTCCACCGGCCATCTCCATCACACCGGGGGTAGCGTTTGAAAAATCGACTGCGACAACTATGGTTTTCATGGCACTTTCAATAAAGCACGGCGCATCCGCAGGCGCAAACCATGATTGCCGCCGCCCTGACGCGGAAACGTCCTTCCCGCGGATGGGAAGGACGTTCCGGAGATCTTGATCCGGGGCGCGGGTGTGGCGCCGGAATTACTTGGTGCCGTAAACACGGGGTGCCGCGGCAGGACCCGGCGAGGACGGGATTTCCTGGAATTGCGGCAGCGGGCGGAGTCCCGGGGGCTTGGAATCACTGGTGCAGCAGCACGAGGAGGCAAACATCGCGAAAACCGGGAGAACAACTGCGGAGAGGATGCGGATCATGGACGGGTGGCGGTTTGGGTTGGAGAGGGATTTGGGAGAGGATGTGTTTTGGAACGGGGAACTCACATGGATGGTGTCACGTAAACCGGCCGGCCCGGAGAAGTGCTGGTGCCGGTCCCGCAGGATGCGAGGAATGATGCGGACGCCACCGTGATCAGGAGGATTTTCATCAAAAACCGGGATGGCATCTTGGAGAGTTGGAGATGGAACGGACGATCCGCCGCCGAGACTAACGACCGGGACCGCCGCTGCAAGGGAAAAGACGGCGTGGCGTGGCGGGATCGCTACCGGCCGCGGCATGTCAATCACCCCTCGCGGCGGTGAAACGGCGCCACAGGCGGTCGGCGCCTTGGGAGGCGTTTCCAGCAAGGAATTCCCATGTGGTGGCGGCGGTCGCCTCACGCTTGGCGCCGTGCCGGTGGTCGCACAGCGCGCTGATGCGCTCGCCGGTGCTGCTGTCGAGGATTTCCCCTTCGAATGCCAGGTCGGAAATGAATCCGGCCACTGCGTCCGATCCGAGGCGTCCGCTGAGTCTGGCGCGCGGTTTGGTGTGGACGGTGGTGCTGGCCGGAGTGTTCCTGCCGCCTTCGATCACATCGGTGAGTGCGGTCCTCACGCGCAGGGTGGATGGTCCCGGGGTGCTGGCGAGCTTGAGGCTCGAAGGCATCTGCGAGCGGAGCGCGCCATCCAGATAGAAGGCCAACTGATCCCTGACGTCCGGGCTGATGCCGGGGGCGGCGACCACCGTGGTGACCGGATCGATGATGACGCTGTCGTATCTTTTGAGGTCAACGCCCGGTTTGACGTAGGACGACACGGCGTCTTCCGTGCCGTAGCCGGCATCGAGCTGGGAGTAATTGCCCAAAAACCCGGAAGGCGAGACGCCGCCGGTGGTGCATGAGACAAGAAAAAGACAAGCCCCTGCGCCGAGCGCGGCGCCGATACGTTGGACTGGTTTCATGGGAGTTCAGGGAATGATGGTTTCCGCGCAAGAAGCCGTCCTGTCCCGCGCGCGCATGATTTTTTGTCAGGAGCCGGGGTGGCGGTCAAGGATCGGTCTGGCGAAAAGTCTGGCGGAAAATCCCGGCAAGCCTTGCCGGCGATTTGCATCTCCGCGGTCTTGGGGTGTTTGGCGCCCTTGGGCGCGATTGGCTCGGGTGAGGGGATTTCCGGGATTTGCCCCCGTTGAAAGATCTCCGGTGGAGCGCACGTAATCCGGTTATGAGAAGTCACCCTCGCCGTTTGCCCTCCGGACGGTGGCAGTCCGGATTGCCGGGAGCCCTCGTGGCCATCCTGATGAGCGCCGCCATGTCCGCCGCTCCTGCCCAGACTTACAAGTTGTCGGGCACTGGCGGGAAAATCGTGGTCGAATCCGATGCGGCATCGGCGGTTTCCGAACAAGTCCGCGCCGGTGCGCCGGGCATCATTGTGAAAATCTTCGTGAAAGCGGGCGATGAGGTCAAGAAAGGCCAGATTCTGGGCCACACCGATCTTGCCGCCACCAAATACCAGCTCGATGTCGCGCGGCATGCCATGGAGAACGACGCGGCGGTGCGGGCGGCCCAGGCCCACGCCGATGCATGGGCGGCAACCAGGGAGGAAACCCAGGAAGCCCTGCGCAAACGCAAGGTCGATGAGTCGCGGCTCGAATGGGCGTCGGGCATGGAGCGCTTCCACCGCGGCAACTACGAGGAGCAGGTGGAACGGAAAAAACTCCAG
>JBIJBN010000041.1:0-10748 GCA_044345175.1 Luteolibacter sp. | reverse complement strand
TGCAGGTGCTGCACCAGCGGCTCGAGGAACTGCGCGCGCGCCTCGACCAGGCCGTGTCCGCGGAAAGCTACGAGGAGGCCGCCGGCATCCGGGATGAAATCCGCACCCTTGAAGCCGGGGCGAAACCATGAAACACCGGCCCACAACCGCCCGCACGCCCGCCATGTGATTTTTTTTCCTGATTTGCGCGTTGAGTGCTTTAGTTCCCCATCCGCCATGATGCGATTCTCCACCCTGATCAAAAATCCCGCCGATTGGATGACCGGCGGCCAGGGCGGACATGGCGCGGTGCTCACCTCCCGCATCCGGCTGGCGCGCAACCTCCGCCGCCAGCCGTTTCCCGGCTGGGCCAAGCGCGGCGACCGCGCCGCCGCCCTGCAGCTGATCCGCCCCGCGGTGGAGGCGCTGCCGCCGATGAAGGATGCGTTCTCCCAAGAACTCGGCATGCTCAGCCCGGTGCAAAAACAAGTGCTGGTGGAACGCCACCTGATCTCCCGGGAACTCGCGGCCCGGGGCGACGGCTCCGCCGCCGTGATCGAACGCCGCCAAACCTTCAGCCTCATGATCAATGAGGAAGACCACCTCCGCATGCAGGCAATCCGCCCGGGCCTGCAGCTGGCCGCCGCCTACGCCGCGCTCGCGGCACTGGACACCGCGCTCGAGGACTCGCTCGACTTCGCCTTCGACCCGTCGCTCGGCTACCTCACCACCTGCCCCACCAACCTCGGCACCGGCCTGCGCGCCTCCGCCATGCTCCACCTGCCCGCACTCGTCCTCAGCGACCAGATCGGCCAGGTGCTCCAGGCGGTCAGCAAGATCGGCCTCGCCGTGCGCGGACTCTACGGCGAGGGCACCGAATCGCTCGGAAACCTGTATCAGATCTCCAACCAGTCCACCCTCGGGGAAAGCGAGGAAACCATCATCCGCCGCCTCGAGCGCGTGATCGCCGAGGTGGCCTCGCACGAGACCAACGCGCGCGCCAAACTCATCGAGGACGACCCCGGAATGGTGGCCGACAAAATCGGCCGCGCCTACGGCATCCTCCGGCATGCCCACCTGATCGATTCCAAGGAGGCCCTCAACCTGCTCTCGCTGGTGCGCCTCGGCGGGCTTCTGGGGATTTTCCCCGCCGGCACCGTGGTGATGTGCGACACCCTGCTGATGGACATCCAGCCGGCACACCTCCAGCTTCACTCGGGCAGGAAACTCACGCCCGAAGAGCGCGATGCGATTCGCGCGGAAATCGTGCGCGGCCGTTTGCAATCGCTCGATTCCCCTGATAACCGTTTCATGTCCCCAGAAGCCGAACCCCTGCCCGACCCCCAAAACCCCGGAGACGCATGAACAACTTCACCCCGCGCGCCCAACAAGTCCTCGCCCTCGCACGCAAGGAGGCGGACCGCTTCAACCACTCCTACGTCGGCACCGAGCACCTGCTGCTCGGCCTCATCAAGCTCGGCCAGGGAGTGGCGGTCAACGTGCTCGAACGCATGGGCCTGGAACTCGAGGCCGTGCGCATGGAGGTGGAAAAGGAGGTCGGCTCCGGCCCGCCGCAGAAGGCCGCCGGCAACATCCCCTACACGCCGCGCGTCAAGAAGGTCCTCGCCCTGGCCAACAAGGAGGCCAAGGCCCTCAACCATTCCTACGTCGGCACCGAACACCTGCTGCTCGGCCTGCTGCGCGAGGGCGAGGGCGTCGCCGCACGCGTGCTCAAGCGCCTCGACGTGGACATCCAGCGCACCCGCAACGAGATCCTCGCGGAAATCGATCCGAATTTCTCACCCGACGACCAGGAGGATGAAGAGGAGGATGACGACATGGAGGACGGCCCGTTCGAGGACGAGTCGCAACCGCAGGCCGGTACCCAGGCGGGCGAGGGCAAGACCAAGACGCCGGCACTCAAGGCGTTCGGCCGCGATTTGACGAAGGTGGCCCGCGAAGGCGGACTCGATCCGGTGATCGGCCGCGAGGCGGAAATCGAGCGCGTCATCCAGATCCTCTGCCGCCGCACCAAGAACAATCCGGTGCTCATCGGCGAGGCCGGCGTCGGCAAAACCGCCATCGTCGAGGGACTGGCGCAGGAAATCGCCCACGGCAATGTCCCGGAAATCCTGCGCGACAAGCGCGTGGTCACGCTCGACCTCGCACTGATGGTCGCCGGCACCAAATACCGCGGCCAGTTCGAGGAGCGCATCAAGGCGGTCATGGACGAGATCCGCAAGGTGAGGAATGTCATCCTGTTCATCGACGAGCTGCACACGATTGTCGGCGCCGGCTCGGCGGAGGGCGCGATGGACGCGTCCAACATCATCAAGCCCGCCCTCAGCCGCGCGGAACTGCAGTGCGTGGGGGCCACCACCCTCAACGAATACCGCAAATACATCGAGAAGGACTCCGCGCTCGAGCGCCGCTTCCAACAGGTGAAGGTGGACGAGCCGTCCGTGGATGACGCGATCAAGATCCTGCGCGGCCTGCAGGAGAAATACGAGACGCACCACAAGGCGAAATTCACGCCCGAGGCCATCGAGGCCGCGGTGAAACTCACTTCGCGCTACCTCACCGCGCGGTTCCTGCCGGACAAGGCGATCGACGTGCTCGATGAGGCCGGCGCGCGCGCGCGCATCGGCACCATGACCCGCCCGCCGGCCATCAAGGAGCTTGAGGCCCGCATCGACCAGATCAACCGCGACAAGCTCGCCGCCATCGCCGAACAGAATTTCGAAACCGCCGCCGCCCTGCGTGATGACGAGAAACACGCCAAAAAAGAACTCGAGGAAACACTCAGGACATGGCGCTCGGCCTCCGAGGAGACCATCGTCACCGTCAATGATGACGACATCATGGCGGTGGTGTCCAAGTGGACCGGCGTGCCGCTGCGGCGCATGGAGGAGAAGGAAACCGAGAAACTCCTCAAGATGGAGGACGACCTCAAGGGCCGCGTGATCGGCCAGGACGAGGCGGTGGTCGCCATTTCCAAGGCGCTGCGCCGCTCGCGCGCCGACCTCAAGGATCCGCGCCGCCCGATCGGCTCGTTCCTGTTCCTCGGCCCCACCGGCGTGGGCAAGACCTACCTCGCACGCAATCTCGCCGAGTTCATGTTCGGCGATCCGGATGCGCTCATCCAGATCGACATGTCCGAATACATGGAGAAATTCACCGCCAGCCGCCTGATCGGCTCACCTCCGGGATACGTCGGCTACGAGGAGGGCGGCCAGCTTTCCGAAGCGGTGAGGCGGCGGCCGTATTCGGTGGTGCTCTTCGACGAGGTGGAAAAAGCCCACCCGGATGTGATGAACCTGCTGCTGCAAATCCTTGAGGAGGGCACCGTCACCGATTCGCTCGGCCGCAAGATCGATTTCCGCAACACGATCATCATCATGACCTCCAACGTCGGCGCGTCCTCGATCAAGCGCCAGACATCACTCGGCTTCGGCGCGATGAGCGAGGACCAGGCCGATTTCGAAGGCATGAAGGAGAAGATCCTCGAGGAGTCGAAGCGGTATTTCAAACCGGAGTTCCTCAACCGCCTCGACGACCTCGTGGTGTTCCACATGCTGGAGAAAAAGGACCTCAACCAGATTGTCGATCTGGAGGTGGACAAGCTGGTCAAACGGCTCGGCGAGAAGGAAATCACCCTCACGCTGGCCGCAGAGGCGCGGGATTTCCTCGGCGAAAAAGGCTTCGACCCGGCATACGGCGCGCGGCCGATGCGCCGGGCCGTGGAGCGCTTCCTCGAGGACCCGCTCGCCGAGGCCATGCTGCGCGGCGAGGTGAAACCGGGTGACGCGGTGAATGTCGTGCGCAAGCCGGATGCCGAAGAGCTCGACTTCGTCTGCACCCGCCCCGAAGCACAGGCCGCTGCCAGTTCGTCATGATCCGGCGGCATGCCACATGATCCCCGGACTTGCCGCGCCGCCGCCCCGCGGGTATCTCCGGCGGCGTGTTGATTTGCCGCGGATTTGAGGAATTGCCCGCTCTCGGGCGCAAGCTCCACCTGGCGCTCGGCGTGTTTGATGGCGTGCATCTCGGCCATCAGGCGGTGATCCGCAGCGCGGTAGAGGCGGCGGAGCGCAGCGGCGGCCTGGCAGGCCTGCTCACCTTCGACCCGCATCCCATCCGTGTGATCGCGCCATCCAGGGCACCGACCGCCTTGTTGGAAACGCTGGATCACAAGGCGCGCGTCGCCGCCACGCTGGGTATCGGATTGTTCATCCCGCTGCGCTTCGATGCCGCAATGGCGGCGATGCCGGCGGAGGAATTCATCGCGCGCCTCGCGGCGGCTCCCCTGCGCACCATCGCAGTGGGCGCGGAGTGGCGCTTCGGCCGCGGACGCGCGGGCGATCTGGCGCTGTTGGAAAAAGAATCACGCCGCCTTGGATTCCACCTGGAGGCGGTGCCGCCCGTGATGTTCGAGGGCGACCGCATCAGCAGCACCCGGATCCGCCAAGCGATTCGCGATGGAAATCTCGACGATGCGGCCCGCATGCTCGGCCGCCGCTACGCGGTGAGCGGCACCGTCGTGACCGGCGCCCAAACCGGACGCAAAATCGGGTTTCCCACCGCCAATGTGGAAACCGGCAACCTCCAGCTCCCACCCGCAGGCGTCTGGGCGGTGCGCGCCCGGGATGCCGAAGGCCGCTCATGGAACGGCGTGGCCAACCTTGGCACCCGCCCGACGGTCGGCGGCGGCAGTCCCGTCCTCGAGGTCCACTTGCTCGGGTTTTCCGGCGATCTCTATGGCCAGACGCTTGAGGTGTGCTTCGAAAAACACCTCCGTCCGGAAATCAAATTCCCGTCGCTGGAGGCCCTGCGCGGGCAGATCGCCAGGGATGCGGCCGCGGCGCTTGAAGCTCTTGCTTGACATCCGGATGTGTTCATGAAAACACTTTTCTCATGAACACCATCCGGCTTTTGTTCGAGCGCATCCTGCCGCTGCTCGGCGGGCACCTTCCGGCATGCGTCAGGCAACGCGCCCGGCCGACCCGCAAACTGGAGATCCAATTGGAATTTCCATGGCCGCGCCAAAGGTGAATTTTGCGGATTTTGCGCTTACGCTTGCGGGCCGGACGTTCTACATCACTTGCAAGCGCTCGCATGCCGAATCCCAAACCCAGCCACCCGATCCGCATCGCGGCCGCCTGCTTGGCCGCCGCATGGCTGTTCGGCATCACGGGCGTCTCCGCCAACCCGGGCGCAGCACATGCCTCCGCACGCGAACAATCGCGCCGCCACGCCGCGGTGGACGAGGCACAGGTCCTGCTCACCGCGGGGGATCAGGCCTATCAGGCGGGACGTTTTGCCGAGGCTGTGGAAGCCTATGGCGGCGCCCGTGAGATGATTCCGGACGCCCCGCTCACCGCCGCACTGCGGCAGGCCGCCACCCAGCGCTTCGCCCAAGCATCCGTGGAGCATGCCCGGAACCTTTCGCGCACTGGCGATGTGGCCGGCGCCCGGTCGGTGATCGACAAGGTGCTCGTTGAGGGAGTGGCGCCACAGGATCCGGCCGCCTTGGATTTCCGCGCGCGCCTCGACGACCCGCTGCGCACCAATCCGGCGCTCAACGCAAGTCACGCGCGCGACATCGATTCGGTGCGCCGCCTGCTCTACACGGCCGAGGGCGCGTTCCATCTCGGGAAATTCGATGAGGCCATCCGCGGCTACGAGGATGTGTTGCGCATCGATCCCACCAACACCGCCGCACGCCGCGGCATGGAGAAAGTGGCCGCCGCCAAAAGCAACCATGCGGCCAGCGGTTATGACCACGCCCGCGCGGAGTTGCTCGGCCAAGTGGACGCGGCATGGGAAACAAAGGTGCCCGCGCCGGAACTGGTCCCCGGATTCACCGATCCCGGATTCACCCCCGACGGACAATCCGACGCCACCCTCGCCGCGAAACTCAAACGCATCATCATTCCGCAACTCGCATTGGACCAATCGTCACTGGACGAAGCGTTGGATTTCATCCGCGTCAAGGCCGCGGAGTCGGACACCACCGAACTGGATCCCGCCCGCAGGGGGATCAACATCACCGTGAACCTCGGCCCGGCGGATTCCGAAACCGCAAAACGCATCCGTGACCTGCGCTTCGACCTGCGCCTGTCACAAGTGCCGCTGGAAATGGTGCTCAAATACATCACCGACATCACGCAAACCTCCTACCACATCGATGACTTCGCGGTGGTCATCCAACCGCTGGGAACCGCCTCCGGCGAGTTGATCGCCCGCACGTTCCGCGTGCCTCCGGATTTCCTCACCAATCTCGGCACCGGCCCCGGCACGGACAAGACCGCCGCGGATCCATTCGCCGGTGACTCACCGGCATCCGGCACCTTGCTCACCACCCGCCTCAGCGCGCAGGAGGCACTCGCCCGCCAGGGGGTCTCGTTCCCGGAGGGCGCCTCCGCCACCTACACCGCCGCCACCAACACCCTCAGGGTCGTCAACACCGCCGCCAATCTCGATTACATCTCGCAAATCGTCGACACCCTCAACCAGACCGAACCGGTGATGGTCTCGGTGCAGGTGACGATGATCCGCACCCAGCAGACCAATCTCGAGGAACTCGGCTTCGATTGGCTGATCAATCCGCTCGCCGCGAATTCCGAAGGCACGCTTTTCGGCGCGGGCGGAAGCGTCGGCAACACGCCCGGCCGCACCGCGGCCGATTTCACCGGCCCCTTCCCCGGCCTGCCCGCCAATCCCACCGCCACGGTCAATCCGGGCGTCGTCACCAACGGCCTGCGCTCGGGAGAACAGGCAATCAGCGGCAACAGCATCGATTCGCTCATGAGCAATCCGGACCGCGCGTCCCAGACGGCCGCCGTGGCACCCGGCATCCTCTCGCTCACCGGCTTGTTCACCGACGGCGAGGTGAGCATGATCATGCGCGGACTCGGCCAGAAAAAAGGCGTCGACATCATGGCCAAGCCATCGACGGTCACCCGCAGCGGCCAATCGTCCAACATCGCGATCATCCGCGAGTTCATCTATCCGACCGAATACGAACCCCCGGAACTGCCGACCACCGTCGGCTCGGACGTCGGCGTCAGCCCCGTCACACCCGCCACGCCCACGGCATTCGAAAAACGCGACGTCGGCATCAGCCTCGAGGTGCTGCCGGTTGCGGATGCCGAGAAACGCCATGTGGACATCAATGTAGCCCCCTCGTTTGTCGAGTTCGATGGCTTCGTCAACTACGGCAGCCCGATCAATTCCGTGGTCAACGGACTGACCGGAGCCAATGTGGTCACGCTCACCGAAAACGCGATCCTGATGCCCGTCTTCAGCAGCCAGCGGACGAACACCCAGCTCACGGTGGCCGATGGCTCGACCATTGCCATCGGCGGGCTGATGAGCGACAGCATCCAGAATGTGGAGGACAAGGTGCCGGTCCTGGGCGATCTTCCATGGGTGGGCCGCCTGTTCACAAGCACCGCGAAGCAAACAGCATCCACGGCAATCGTGTTCTTGGTGCGCGTCGAGCTGCTGGATCCCACCGGCCGTCCATACCGGGACCGGTGAAACGACCCCCGATCCACTCCTCCCAGCCCCGTCATGCCCGATCACAGCCAACAGGAGAACTATTCGATCGATGAAATGATCGATCGCTTGAAAAACCCGCCGGCGGATGACGGGCAGCACCCTGACGGCGAATGGGTGACACGGGCGGACGGCTCACAGGCGATCCGCGTGCGCAAACGCAAACGGCGCACGCAGCAGCCGAAACGCGAGGAGTTCAAGCAACGCCGCCGCACACGCATGATCCGGGTCGCCATCCTGCTGGTGTTGCTGCTGACGCTGGCTTCCACAGCGGGCATGGCCCTCATCTACGCCAACAGCTCGCCATTCCGCGATCAAGTCGCCCGCCTGATCGGCTCCGGCAGCGGCGCCGGCGTCAAGCTCGAGCAGTTCCGCGTGAATCCAAGCCGCGCGGTGGCCGGCCGGATGCTGCTGACATGGCCGGAGGGCAACACACTGCGGGAAATCTCGCTCACAGGCGTCAAGGCGGATGTCGGCCTCTCCTCGCTGATGGGCCGCACGCTCGCAGGTGATGAGGTCACATGCGACCATGGAACGCTCCGTCTTGGCGTGCCGGTGGCCGGGGTGCCCCGCCATGCCACAACACCCGCGCGCGACCCGCGGCCGGTCCGGTTCACCCGTTACGCGGTGCCCAGGCTGCAAGTGATCCTCGGCGACCCGTTGCGGCCATTCGCCTCGCTTGTGGAATCCGAGGCTTCATTCCAGCCCCTCAACGCCAAGAAACACCCCCAGCTCCTGCTCAACCGCGGAACCCTCGCGATCCGCGGCTGGCCGGGAATCCGGCATGACCGCTCACACATCGAGTTCCATGGAGACGAGATGGACATCGTCAAAATGCGGCTGTTCCACGAAAACGACAACCGCGGCGCGGTCAACCTCAGCGGAACGGTCAATCCTTACTTGTCCGGCCAAGCGTCGCAACTCGACGTTGGTCTCGAGTCTTTCCTCATTTCCGGCATCGCCGGCCAGGACATGGAACGGCTGGTCTCCGGCAGGATCAATACGGTGCCCACCCCCAAATCGAACTATCTTGCCTTCACTCCCGGCCCGCAACCGGCAACCACCATGGCGGTCTCATTCCGCAATGCCCCGACCTGGCCCATCAGGCTCCATGCCTTCCCCTTCCTCTCCGGCCTGGCCCGGGTGATCGAGGACAACTGGTTCGAACATCCGGTCTTCGAAAACGACGCCACCGGCGTGCTGGTCAAAACCAGCGACTCGGTGAGACTGGAATCCATCGACTTCCGCAGCCCCGGCAGAATGGCCGTGCGCGGAAACCTCAAGCTGGACCCAAACCGCCGGCTGGACGGCGAACTCCGGATCGGCATCGCCGAGGCCATGGTCGAGGCCACGCCGAACCCGCGGCTCAATGCCATGACCGGACCGGCCGGCGAGGATGGCTACCGCTGGTTCACCCTCAAAATCAGCGGCACGGCCGGCGTGCCGGCGGATGACTTCATGCGCCTGCTCGATGCCGCCAAGGTCGCCGGCCAGGGCCCGGAGGCGAACCCTGCGGGAGTCCCGGATTTCGAGGAACTCACCACCCCGGAGTGATCACCGCCCGGGGAGTCCCGCAATGCCGGACCCCGGTGAATTTTTTAAAGAAGGGAATGGCATTTGTTCCGCTTGAGGCTCAGATTATCCAAGGGACAGGTCGGATGAAACCGCCGCCCGCAAACACCCAACCCCGACACACCAGCCATGCAAACCGCCAACGTCAACCTGCCGATCACCGTCACCGTAAGGCATGAACAGGTGACCGATGCGCTCCGCGACCATGCCCGTCGCAAAATCGAAGGCCTCCACCTCGACTATCCGCGCATCATTGAAGCCAAGGCCATCCTTGATGTTCAGAAAAACCGGCATGTGGCCGAAATCATCCTCTTCTGCGCCAACCACATCACCATCGAGGCCCACACCGAGGGCAAGGACATGTATGCCGCGCTGGATGAAACCATCGAGAAAATCGCGCGCCGCATGCGCAAGCACAAGACGCGACTGCTCAAGAAAAACCGCCCGCACCGCAACGAATCGATCCGCCATCTCGAGGAACGCTTCTTCACCGAGGCCGCGCTCGACCATCCGGAGGAGTCCGAACATGACCCGATTCCCTACATCGTGCATCCGGACAATTATGCCATCCGCACGATGTACAAGGAGGACGCGATCATGCAGCTCGAGCTTTCGGACCGTCCGTTCGTGCTCTACAAGAGCGCGCGGCGCGGCTGTCTGAGCATCGTCTACCGCCGCAAGGACGGCGACTACGCCGCCATCGACGTCCGCGACGGGGAGTCCTGAACGCGGGCCGGCTCAAACACGGCCCGATCCCCGCGATGCGCGCCGCACGCTAACGCTGCCGGAGCTGCTGGACCACCGAATCCGGAACCGGATTGGCCCGCATCCATGCGCCGGCCGCCTCGGCATCCCTTTGGATCCAGCGGCCGAGCGTGCGGCGATACATCATCTCGCGGTATCCCTCGTCGCTCATGCGGGCGATCTGGCCCACGGCGGTGGCAGGATCCGTGTCGAATGCGTTCCAGATGAAATTGCGCACCACACGGTCGTCCACATCACTGGTGAAGCGGTCCATCAGCGAGACCGCCTTGGCCGGATCCTTCACCGCCACGCCGCTCACCACGCCGCGCAACGCGTCACTGCGGGCCTCTCCCGCCGGCAGGCTGGCAAGCGATCGGGTGGCCGCCTGCTCGTCGCTGCGGGCCCAGGTGTTGAAAACATCGTCCATCCGCCGGTCCGCCGCCTCCCCCGGATTGGCCAGCAGCCAGTCCACCGTGCCGGACGGATCCTTCACGGCAAGGCGCTCCGCAGTGCGCATCATCGCACCATTGCGCAGCGCTTCGTCCGCAAGCCCCCCGATCCAGGCACGCGTCGCATCATTGCCTTGTGCCAACAGGAAGGGTAGCATCGCGTCGAGCGCCCTGCCGCGTTCGACGCTGCGCGGCATTCCTGTTAGAAGCAGGGTGGCGCGCTGGGGATCGCCAGCCGCGAGCCCGCGGATGACGCCGGCGAGGTGCGGGTTGGCGCCCTCGCCCGTGTGGTTCGCCTCGGCCCAGCGCAGGGCGGCGTCCGCATCCTGCGAGGCCCAGGTGGTGAGGATGGTGTCGGTGGCGAAGCGGTTGGTGGTGTTTGCGCGGGCGTAGTCGAGCGCTGCCAATGGATCCGCCTTGGCCCATGCGGAAAGCAGCAGCGAG
>JBIJBN010000251.1:0-3235 GCA_044345175.1 Luteolibacter sp. | reverse complement strand
CACCCCACAGTAATGGAAGATACTGGTCCGGAACACACCCCATGCCTCCTCCAGCGCGTCGTTCATCATGAACGCGATCATCACCATGAACACGAAAAACAGGATGCCGATCGCCCCGATGCCCGCAAATCCCGAGGAGGAGAACAAAAAGGTGACCAAGCGCCACACCTCGCCGGAAAGAATCCTGCCGCGGTCGAATTCCAACAACGACCCGATGTCCGGCCGGAACACCTGCAACACGTACACCAACGCGTGCATCAGGGCGTAATAACGCAGGAAACCGGGAAACGACAACCATCCGGAACGGCTTTCCAACCAAGCGGCGAATCTCATGCGGCGGAAAAGATCCGCATTTCCCGCGGGTTGACAAGCCCCGGCGGTCTCCGCAGGCTCCGCGGCGTGTCATCCGACTTGAAAAGCCCGCCGCTGGAGGCCGCGCACCTCGCGCTGGGTGCCCGGCTCGTCCCGTTCGCCGGCTGGAACATGCCGGTCCAATACTCATCCATCATCGATGAACACCACGCGGTGCGCACCAAGGCCGGCATCTTCGATATCTCACACATGGGCCAGTTCTTCGTCAGCGGCCCCGCCGCATGCGCCTGGCTCAACCGCCTGCTCACCAACAATATCGCGAAACTTTCCCCGGGCGAAGGACAATACACACTCATGCTTAATGAAAACGGCGGTGTGATCGACGACCTGCTCGCCTACCGCACCGGCCCGGACGACTACCTGCTGGTGGTCAACGCGGCGAAAACCGCCGAGGACCTCGCATGGATGACCTCGCATGCGCAGCCGGATGCGGAGTTGCGCGATGAAAGCGCGCACTGGGCCGGTCTGGCGGTGCAGGGGCCGCTCGCCGCCGCGGTGTTCTCCAGCGCCTGCCCGGACGCGGTCCTTCCCGTCCGCAATGGAGTGGCCACCACCCCGTCCGGCGCGATCGTCTGCCGCACCGGCTACACTGGCGAGGACGGCTTCGAGTTCTTCTGCCCCGCCGCGGAGGCAACCGTGTGGTGGGGGAAATTCCTCGCCGCCGGCGCCATCCCCTGCGGTCTCGGCGCGCGCGACACGCTGCGGCTCGAAATGGGCTACCCGCTCAATGGCAACGACCTCTCGCCCGCACACACCCCGGTCGAGGCCGGACTCGGGTTTTTCTGCGATCTCGAAAAAGGCGCCTTCATCGGCCGCGAAATCCTTGCACGCCAGAAAGCAGAGGGACCACCAGTCAAACTCACCGCCCTGAAATACACATCCAAAGGCCCGCCACCGCGCGCCCATTACCCGGTGTGCGATGCCGCAGGCGCCGTAATCGGGGAACTCTGCAGCGGCGCGCTCTCACCCTCGCTCATGACCGGCATCGGCATGGCCTACCTTCCCGCCGCCCACTCGCGGCCCGGCACACAACTCCAGATCGATGTGCGCGGCCGATTGTTCCCGGCCGAAGTGGTCACCAAACCCTTCTACAAACCCGCCCGTTCCGCATAAGCCTCTCCCATCGCCCCCAGCCATCCAAACCATGAACATCCCCGCCGATCTCCGCTATTGCCCGTCCCACGAATGGCTCCGCCTCGAGGGTGACACCGCCACCGTGGGCATCTCCGACCACGCCCAGCAGGAACTCACCGATGTCGTGTTCGTCGAACTCCCCGCTCTCGGACGCACGGTGGATGCGGGGGACCCCGCCGCCGTGGTGGAATCCGTCAAGGCCGCCAGTGACATCTACGCACCCGCCGGCGGCGAGGTGGTGGAGGTGAATCCGGAAGTCGCGGACGATCCATCCCTCGTCAACACCGACCCCTACGGCAAAGGCTGGATCTTCAAACTGCGGCTCAAAAACCCGGCGGAGGTCGCCACCCTGATGGATGCCGCCGCTTATCAGGCACACATCGCCTGAGCGCACACCGCCAACAAATCCCTTGGCAGGGTGCTTCCCCGCTTTAGGGTCACGGGCGTTGAATCTTCCGCGCGTCACACTGGCCCTCACCCTGCTTTGCCCGTTGCTTGCCGGCTGCAAGCGCGAGTCCGCGGTCGCGCGCGCCAACCGCGAGGGCATCATGCTGGTCGGAAATTCCGCCGAGCCACGCGCACTCGATCCCCAGATCGTGACCGGTGTGCCGGAAGGCAAAATCACCGCGGCGGTCTTCGAGGGCCTCGTCGGCGTGCACCCGCGCAACGATGGCGAATCAGCCCCCGGTGTGGCCACACACTGGGAACACAACGCGGACATGACCGAGTGGACCTTCCACTTGCGGCCGGAAGCAAAATGGTCGGATGGCACGCCCCTCACCGCGGCGGATTTCATCTTCTCCTACCACCGCATGCTCCATCCGGAACTGGCCGCCGCCTACGCGCCAATGCTCCACTCGATCCGCAATGCGGAGGCATACAACCGCGACGAACGCGGCCACATCCTCTGCGGACTCGATGAATCGTTCCACACCCCGTGGGAAACCCTGCGCACGGCGAACTTCCAGGGCGATGAATCCATCAGCCCGCCGCCGGAAAACGATTTCCCATCGCTCGACCACGACGGCCGCCGGCGTCTGCTCGCCACCAAGGGCCTCGACCGCATGGACGCGGCGCAACTCCGCGCCCTGCGCGACGACCCCTCGCTGTTCGACTGGCCGGAGCAGATCCCGCAGGAGTCACGCGACCTCGTGATCGAACGCCTGCTCGCCCACGCCGATGCCGGCGCGCCGGACCTCTTCGGACGCGCAAACATCGGATTGCATGCGCCGGACCCGCACACTCTGGTCATCACCCTGCGCGAACCGGTGCCCTACCTGCCGTCCATGGCCAGCCACATCACCTGGTTTCCCGTGCCCAAGCACGTGATCCTCAAACACGGGAAAATGACCGACCGCTTCACCAAGTGGGCGACCGTCGGCCGGATCGTCGGCAACGGACCGTTTATCCCGCACCAGTGGCGCTACAACCACTTCATCGAGGTGCGCCGCAACCCGCACTACTGGGATGCACACAACGTCGGCCTCAACGGCATCCGGTTCATCCCGATCGAAAACCCCTACACCGAGACCCGCTCGTTCCTCGCCGGCCAACTCCACACCACCTACAGCCTGCCGCCCGACCTGCTGGAGAAATCCCGGCGCGACCATCCGCAGTATCTGCGCACCGAACCCTACGTCGGCACGGTGTTCGTCAGACTCAACACCACCCGCCCGGGTCTCGGCGATCCAAGGGTGCGGCGCGCGCTTTCACTCGCCATCCACCGCGG